>CAYRJF010000080.1:0-3894 GCA_964424365.1 uncultured Gammaproteobacteria bacterium
CTTTTTAAAAAAGAAATTTTAATTTTCGGATTACTTTTTTTAATTTTGCCATTACAAGCCCATGCCTTAACCGCGTTTGAATTCAATAAGAGACCGGCGCACAGTTTTGGAGCTTATAAAATTATAAATAATGAAGAAGATTATAGTTTGGTTTCCGAATGCGATAACCAAGAAGGCCGTTTTTTTGATGAGATCAAAGATTGCGGAGCGGTTTGTGAGGAATGTGTTCTAAAAGAAAATGGTTGTTGGCACTGCTTGGATTTAGATCCTAAATCTGATGGAAAAAAATCGACCCAAACTAAAAACACTAATGGATTTTGGCAACAGGTAAAAAATTGGTTTTTAAATTTATGGAATAATTTTTTAAATATTTTCAAGGCTCAACCTCAGAAAAACGAGGGTGGTGACCGAGCCGAAAAAAAGGAAGGGGAGAATAATTTAGGCAAAAAAATCGATGAATTTTTAAAGGCAGAACAAGAAGAAAAGGATATAAGCAAAGAAAAAAAGGAAGAAATAGAGCAAGAATTAAAAAAGAAGATTTCCAACACAGAGAGTTTGGCTGAGCTTTTTAAGTTGAGAGAATTAGCTTCTTGGTGGTGTGGAAAGAGGTACGGACTTGAAGGGGAAGATTATGAAAATTGTCGAAAATCTTTTAAGAATTTAATAAAGAAGAAAGGAGACGAATTTAAAGAAGAAGAACTGGAAAAAATTAATGAAAAGGATATCTCTCCCGAAACTTTTCAAGAAATGAGAAGACTTTACGCCTTACTTGCCGCAGCCCAAAGCGCCCGGGGAGAGGGAACTTTTTTCTCAACTGAAAATATTATTAAAGTTCGGCAGAAGCTCAGGGAAAAGGCCCGGATATACTTACAAGAAGCATTATTAAGAGCGAGCTGGGATGAAATTGAGGGCTGGCTCAGCTTAGTTTTGGCTTATACTAATGTTTCTGATAATCAGGGAAGCGGATTATTTAAAAACAGCAATCCTTTGAGCCAAGCTCAGTATCGCTATCGTAGATTATTGCTTCAGAAATTAGCGGGAATGGATATTTGCAAACCAGATCCGGATAAAGTCAAGGCACTAAAGGAGAGGTTGGAGTTAGGACAGGGTTGCGAAGTTAAATTGGGCAGTAAAGCGGCTTGTCAGGAATTAGCCCGAGGAAATTTAGAGGAAGCCTATAAAATTTTATATAAAAAAGATAAAGGCGATCAAGCTAATAATTTAGAAGAAAATCAGGTTCCCGAACCGGTTGATTGTGATAAAACAAAAGAAAGTGGTGGCGACCGGGAAGCAGAAAACAAAAACGAGAAGGAAGATAGCCCGGCAACAGATTTAGACAATGGTTTAAAAGAAACAAACAATATTGAAGGCGAAACAGGGTTTAAAAATGATATTGATTGCGAAGGCGGACTTTGCGAGGTGCCTGAAGAAACAAATCAGATAGAAACAGCAGAAGATTTGGAAGACACAAAAGAGATGTCCACATCCACGCCCAAAGAAGATGTAGAAAACAATATTTGCCGGTTTGAAATTATCCCTGACAGCATCACCGGCTGGAATTTTACGGTTTCTGATTGCGAGCGGACCGAAAATTCTGTTTATGAATGCATTTTGGAGTGCGGACCACTGCCTCCGCAAAAGATTTTTAACCGGGAAGAAGAGTTATGCTATGAGACAGCCGGAGGATTTGTTGATAAAAGCTCAGAAGTTGTCTGTCGGAGAGATCCCTTGCCACCACAGGAGGTTGAGATTTGTGTTAATGATTGTTTAAATAGGTAAAAAATATTCCGAATGTTTAGTCAAAGAGATATAAAAGGATCTAAATTAATTTTAATAGCTGCTAATTTAATTCCGCTTATTGGAGTTCTTTTTTGGAATTGGAATTTTTTCAGGAAATAATATTTGTTCTCTTTAGTGAGAGTGATTATTATGTTTATAAAGAAGCGCTTGATAGAAATTAAAATTTATGGAGATCGATTATATAATTGAGGCCACAAATTTAACTAAAAAATACAATTCCATTACAGCCGTAGACGGGATTGATTTTTGCGTGAAAAAAGGAGAGGTGTTTGCTTTCCTGGGGCCTAACGGGGCGGGAAAATCCACAGCTATCAAGATGCTCACTACCATGCTTAAGCCCACCTCAGGAAAGATTAAATTAAACGGTTATGATGTTTTGAAAGAGCAGGAGAGGGCCAGGGAGTCGTTTGGGATTGTTTTTCAAGACGCGAGCGTGGATGAAGAGCTGACTGCCTTTGAAAATATGGAAATTCACGCGGTTTTGTATGGAATCCCTAAAAAAGAAAGGAGGAAAAAGATTGATGATTTACTTAATTTTGTCGGCTTGGAAGAATGGAGAGACGTGGTAACGAAAAAGTTTTCCGGCGGAATGCGGAGACGACTGGAGATTGCCCGGGGCCTATTACATTACCCCAGGGTTTTATTTTTGGATGAACCAACCTTGGGATTAGATCCTCAAACCAGAACACAAATTTGGGAGCATATAATGAAGCTGAACAAGGAGAAGAAAATGACAGTTTTTTTAACTACACATTATATTGAAGAAGCGGAAAAGATGGCTGACCAGGTGGCGGTAATTGATCACGGAAAAATAATCAAAACCGGCACACCCAGTGAAATTATAAAAGACACAAAAAGCGAATCTTTAGAAGGAGCTTTTTTAGCTTTAACAGGTAGACAGATACGTGAATAAAAATTTTAGAATTTTTATTAAGCACCAAATATTAATTATCAAATTCCAAATAAATATCAAATATTAAGCACCAATTATTTAAATAAGACTAATTAATTAGTTTTGTTGTTTGGAATTTATTTGGAGCTTGTAATTTAGAATTTGAGATTTAAATACATGGGAGTAATTTATATCCTTTGGTTAAGACAAGTTAAGCGTTATTATCGCTCTAAATCCAGAGTGGCCGGTTCTTTAGTGCAGCCCTTGCTTTTTTTAGTGGCTTTAAGTTTCGGTCTAGGCCCTATTTATAATCAAGCTACCGGGGAGAGTTATTTGCAATTTTTGGGCCCGGGAATTATTGCTATGAGCATTCTTTTTACTTCGGTTTTTTCCGGTATTGATTTGATTTGGGATAGGAGAATGGGTTTTTTAAAAGAAATATTAGTGGCGCCTGTCCCCAGGATTGTCATAATGATTGGACGGACCCTGGGCGCAGCTACAATTGGGTTTATGCAAGGGGTAATCATTTTTTTAATCACTATTTTAATCGGATTTGATCCGGTCTTATCTCTTTCTCTTCCTTTGGCTTTGGTTTTTATGGCTTTTATTGCTTTATTTTTCACAGCCCTGGGAACAGCCATTGCCTCAGTAGTGGAGGATATGAGCGCCTTTCCTTTGGTTATGAATTTTTTGGTGATGCCAATATTCTTTTTGTCCGGAGCTTTGTTTCCCTTAGAAAATTTACCTTTATCCATTCGTTGGTTTTCTTATATCAATCCTTTATCTTTCGGGGTGGATGGACTTAGAATAACTTTGGCCGATCAGTCCTTTTTTGGTTTGGAAGTAAGCACTATTGTTTTGGGAAGCATGATCGCGGGAATGCTTGTAATAGGAGCTTGTCTCTTCCGTAGAGTTCAAATTTAATTTTGAATAGAAATAATTAAAATTAGGCGCAATATTTGAAATTGCGCTTTTATTATGGAAAAACTATGATATAATAAAACAAAAGAATTAATTTATATGCTTAGTTTATTATTTCGAATTTTTTTTCTGGGAATTTTAATCCTTTTAGGGGCTATTTTGGTGAACGCTTTAGCCAAGGCAGTGAAATTGTTCACTTGGTATGATTTTTTTAATCTAATTTCTGAAAAAGGGTTGGAAGTAGCTTTACAGTCAACTTCCTGGGTAAATTTGCTTTTTTT
>CAYRJF010000081.1:0-3799 GCA_964424365.1 uncultured Gammaproteobacteria bacterium
TTGAATAATAAGCAATTATTTTTACCCGGGCTCACTTGAATTTTCTTTTATTTTGACATTTTGGAATAATTCAAGTCTAAAACATATTTACAAACTAAAAAATTGTGGTAATTTTAATACACAACTTAGCTCATTCAAAAAATCAAAAGGGGGTCTAAATGAAACTGCAAAGAAAAGCTTCTCGCAAAAAAAACTTGGTAATTGATTTGAAGTTTAGGAGAAAATGCCGGGAGCTCGAAGTAAAATACCCGGATCTTGCCCGCGATAAAGTGGCCATCAAAAAAATGATTGAGAGAGACAAAGCAAAAATGCTAAAAATTTTAGAAATTGATGACGAATATCATCGTGCCGCCATTAAAAGTTTACTAAACAGAATCAATTTTTTGGCCCGATATATCGGAGACATCGAATACGAGTTGGTGGAAGAAAACAAAAATCAATCGAAGAAAAAACTGTGATAAACCCCGGGATCCTGAAAATAATTTTTTCTCTCTAAACCCTGTAAAAAAACAGGGTTTTTTATTCTCTTAACACTCTTTAACAAAAACACTAAACTAATAAAGAAGATCTTTAAAAAACCTTATCTGAGAAATGAACAATCTACTCTGCTTGAAAAAGCGGTCGTTATGTAAATTTTCAAACCAAAAGAAATGGGTCACAACCCGCCCCTTTTTAAATTAAATATCACCTTTCTCGCTGACGCGAGTCAGCAGGCCCTGTTTAAAATCTAAACAATCAATTCCCCCAAGAGGAAGGCGGATCCCATTTAAACCTTCCAGTTTAAAGAGCGGGCTCGGACCCGCTCCTTTTCTTTTTTTTGACTTATGTTATAATATTTTAAGAATCATAAATGATATATATAGTATTATGGATTTTAAATCTTTTTTTAGAAAAGCAATAGATGAAGATGCTTCCGACCTATATTTGGTAGCCGGAAGCTGTCCTTCGTTCAGGGTTAATGGAGAATTAACATTTTTAAGCGAGGAAAAAATTGATAATCAAAGTTTAAAAAATTTTGTTTTTTCCATATTACAAGACCCGGAAGTAAAAAAATTCCAAGAAAATAAGGAGTTAGACGTTTCTTTAAAGATGGAGGGCCGGTGGTTTAGAACAAATTTTCATTATCAACAAAGAAAACTCGGTTTGACCGCTCGTTTAATGCCCATGTCTCCCCCTCGACCGGAACAAGTCGGCTTTGATGAAACCTTATATTGTTTAACTCATTTCAATGACGGACTTGTTTTAGTTACCGGGCCCTCGGGAGTAGGAAAATCAACTACTATAGCAACTATGGTTGATATTATAAATACTGAGAGAAGATCCCATATTATAACCGTAGAAGATCCGATAGAATTTCATTTTGATGATAAACAAAGCTTAATAGAACAAAGAGAATTAAATTTTGACACCAAAACATTTGCCGAAGCGTTAAAATATTCTTTAAGACAAGATCCGAACGTGATTATGCTCGGGGAAATGAGAGATAAGGAGACTGTTTCCGGGGTTTTGAAAGCTGCTGAAACCGGCCACTTGGTATTATCAACCCTGCACACCTCTACTTCAATTGAAACTATTTCCAGAATACTAGGGTTTTTTGATGTTGAGAATAATGCTAATGTACTCGACCAACTTGCCAATAGCCTGAGAGCGATTGTCTCCCAAGATTTACTTCCCCGCAAGGACGGAGGCAGGGTTGCGGCTCGGGAAATACTGATTAATAATTCTGCCGTTTATAATCTTATAAAAACTAATAAGATAAAACAAATTTATAGTGTTATAGAAATGAGTCGAAATGAGGGTATGATTACTATGAATAAAAGTATTGAAAATTTATATAAAAAAGGTATTATCAGTGAAGGCGTCTATAAAAGAAAGACTCGGGACGATGACACTAAAATAACTTATTATTAGTTTTGACAAAAATTATAACGCTGGAGTTTTTTTATACAAAAAAGACGCCTTAATTTCAGGTGTCTTTTTCTATTTACAAAAATATTTTTATTTTTTTTCTCTAAGCTTTAAGCAGACTTTCACAAACTCTACAAACAAGGGGTGTGGGTCCAGGGGACGGGAAATATATTCAGGATGAAACTGAGTGCCTATAAAGAAAGGGTGATCGGTAATCTCAATTGCCTCTACAATTTTTCCGTCCGGAGAAGTTCCGGCAACAGTTAGACCCTTCTTCTCTAGGTCCTCTCTGTAATCGTTATTAAATTCATATCTGTGCCTGTGTCTTTCCGAAACAGTTCTCTTTTTCTCCCCGAATTTTTTCTCATAAGCCTTAGCTAAGTGAGTTCCTTTAACAATTTTACAAGGCCAACCTCCTAGACGTATAGTTCCCCCGTATTGCTTTTTGGCCAAAAGCTCTTTTTGCTCCGGCATAATATGGATAACCGGGTGAGGGGTTTTAGAATCAATTTCTTCAGAATTAGCATGCTTAAATCCGCAAACATGGCGAGCAAAATCAACCACCGCCATCTGCATTCCATAACAAAGGCCGAAATAAGGAATCTGATTCTCCCGACAATATTTAATAGTAGAGATTTTTCCTTCCGAGCCCCGGGAGCCCCAACCCTGAGGAACGATTATGCCGTCATAATTTTTTAAACTCTTTTTATCATCCTCAATGTCTTCTGTGTTCACCCAATGCAGCTTGGGGACACAATTATTTTTATTACAAGCATGCTTAATGGCCTCGATCACGGAAATATAAGAATCAGACAGACAAAAATCTCCGGTGGAAAAATATTTCCCTACTACGCCGATATCCACTTCCTTTTTCGCCCTTTTGCCTTTTTGAACCATAGCTCTCCAATCTTCCAAATCCTTACTTCTTTTCTTTAAGCCCAGTTTTTCCGAAATACGGTCGCCTAAATCATCTTTTTCAAAATTCAAGGGAATATCATAAATTGAGTCTACATCCGGAGCGGAAATTACATCCTCCTTGGCAATATTGCAGTTTATGGCAATTTTTTTCCTGCGCGGTTCATCTACGCTTTTTCTGCTCCTTGCCACCACAAAGTTGGGCTGTATCCCGGAGGCATTTAATGTCTTAATAGCATATTGAGTGGGTTTGGTTTTCATCTCCCCCACTTTACTGGGTATGGGTAGATAAGAAACCATGACAAACAAAACATTTTCCGGGTTATAAAGCTTCATCATACGGGCGGCTTCTAAAAACAAAACATTCTGGTATTCTCCTACAGTGCCTCCGATTTCAATAATCATTATATCTGATCCGGTTTTGTCTACCGCTTTGTGAATGCGATCTCGAATTTCCATAGGTATATGAGGAACCACTTCCACGCACTTACCTCCGTATTCTAAGTTTCTTTCCTTTTGAATGACACTTTGATAAACCCGGCCGGTAGTCATATAATTCTCGCGGTAAATATTCTTATTTAAAAATCTTTCGTAATTTCCAATATCCTGGTCAGTTTCGTCTCCGTCCTCGGTCACAAACACTTCTCCATGTTCCACCGGATTCATAGTTCCGGCGTCCACATTGATATAAGGATCCATTTTAATAGCGCTGACATTAAACCCGCGTCCTTTTAGAATTGTGGCAATAGAAGCGCAAGTCACTCCCTTTCCCACTCCGGACATCACACCGCCGACTACAAAAATATACTTAGTCTCATCTTTTTCAAAAGAATTTTTATCACCCATAAAACCTTAGGTTAATTTTTAATTTTTGAATTTTTAATTTTTAAAACTTTTAACTCTTCTTATTACTCAATTAAACCCCAAATTCTAATCTCTAATTCCCAAACAAGCTCCAAATATCAAATAATAAATA
>CAYRJF010000082.1:0-3778 GCA_964424365.1 uncultured Gammaproteobacteria bacterium
CCAGGCACCATAAAGGTGCCTGGCGCCCTAAACCTTTATGGTTTAGGGCGAACCCTGGGTATAGAAAAAACAAATCTATAAAAAATTTTTATCCACTTTACAGCGGTGGGACTGGGATTTGAACCCAGGGTACCGCGGAACGGTACACTTGCACTCCAAGCAAGCGCCTTCGACCACTCGGCCATCCCACCATCTTAAAACTTAAAAATCAAAAATCAAATCTCAAAATGATTTTTTAATTTTAATTTGTCATTTTGAGTTTTGACTTTTGATCTTTGATTTTACAAACCTAAATTTTAGGTTTGTGTGTGTGCCAATCCGTATTTTGTTGGTAAAGATATCCTAGCTTAAAGAGTGTTTCTTCGTCAAATCTTTTCCCAATCAACTGCATCCCCACAGGCATATCCCGGCTAAACCCGCAAGGAAGGGATATGGCCGGTAAGCCGGCCAAAGAGGCGGCGGAAACAAAAACATCCTCTAAATACATCTTCAAGGGATCATCTGATTGCTCCCCTATCTTAAAGGCAACATCCGGCTGGGTGGGAGTTAAAATCGCGTCTAAATTTTCCAGTTCAGAATCCAACTCCTCCTTAATTTTTGTCCTCACCTTCTGGGCTTGCAAATAATAGGCCTCTTTATAGCCCGCGCTTAAAGTATAGGTCCCAAGCATTATCCTTCTTTTAGTCTCTGCACCCAAGCCTCTTCCCCTGCTTTGGGTATAAATTTCCTTAATTTCTGAAACTTCTTGATCAGAGAAACCGTAACGAATTCCGTCAAAACGAGCTAAATTGGAGCTGATTTCAGCCGGGGTAATAATATAATAAACCGGAATAGCGTATTTATTATGAGGCAATTTTATGGGAATAATTTCCGCTCCCAAATCTTCATATTTTTTAATCGCGGTTTCAACCAACTTCTTTACTTCTTCATCCACTCCTTCTCCGAAAAATTCTTCCGGCACACCCAGTTTAATTTTTTTAGAATTTGAACTTAAGTTCTTAGTATATTCCGGAACCTGCTCCTGGGGAGTAGTGGCGTCATTTTCATCCGATCCAGCCAAAACACTCAAAACCAAACCGGCATCTTCTACGGTCTTGGTTATAGGACCGGGAACATCCGTAGAGGAAGTCATGGCAATAAGGCCGAATCGAGAAGCTCTTCCATAGGTAGGTTTTACTCCCACTACCCCGCAAAAACTGGAAGGGCACCTAATCGAACCTCCGGTATCCGTACCCAAGGAGAACAAACACATATCCCCGGCTACTGCCGAGGCCGATCCCCCGGAAGACCCACCGGGAACTCTTCCCTTGTCCCAGGGGTTATGACTGGGACCAAAAGCGCTATTTTCCGTAGAAGCCCCGTGAGCAAATTCATCCAAATTAGCTTTACCCAAGAGCACCGCGCCCGCCTCTCTTAATTTTTTTATTACCGTAGCGTCAAAAGGGGCGATATAATTTTCTAAAATTTTGGAGGCGGCGGTAGTTTTAACGCCTTTAGTTAAAATATTGTCTTTAGCAACATAAGGTATGCCCAACAGAGCGCCTTTCTCACCTTTTTTAATCCGAAGATCCGCCATCTCCGCTTCCGCCAGAGCTTCTTCTTCGCAAACCGAAAGCAAGGCCTTGATATCTTTATCCGCCTTTTTTATCCTCCCCAGGCAAGCCTTGGTTAGCTCCAAGGCCGTAATCTCTCCCTTGTCCAATTTTTCCCTGGCTTCTTTAATTGTCAACTGATATAGCTCCATAAAAATCAATATTTCTCTAAAATTAATGTAACAAAAAGCTAAAAGCTAACAGCTAAAAACCTGAAAGCTATTCTAATACCCTCTTCACCTTAATCTCTCTGCCCTCTTTGTCCGGTGCCTGATCTAAGGCTTTATCAATTTCTTCTTTGTTCCAATTTTCTATATCATCTTCCCGAAAAACATTTTCCAGCCCGGTAACCTGAGCGGTAGGCTCAACTCCGCCCACCTCAACTTCCTTTAGCTGATCAATGTAACTTAAGACCTCGGACAGTTGACTGCCGTATTTTTCCAGCTCTTCTTCGGTTAAATCCAACCTAGCCAGCTCGGAGATGTGTTTTATCTGATCTTTATCCAACTTCATGAATTACGAATTCACAAATTCTGTCACGAATTCACGAATTTTTATTATTAGGATTAAGTGCTCTAAATATTTTTACTCCATCAGAGATAAAATTTGCTATTATAGCTAACCTTAAACCGGTTACTGCCAAATATTCTTTAATCTGTCTAATATTTTTCTTGGAACGATATTTTCCCTTCTTTAATTCCAAAACTATTTTCCTTTCAATTACAAAATCAACATACCTCCTTGCAACAAAATGACCTTTAATAAATACTTGATAAGGCGCTTGCCGTTTATAATCTATATTTTTATCATCAAACAATTTAGCCACTGCTTTTCCATACACCTTCTCCCGGTATCCATAGCCTAAATTATTATAAACTTCATATAAAACACCCACTATATCATAACTTAAATCCTTATAAATAATTTTACTGCTTTTTGGTTCCATAATTACCAAAAAAGTTTTTTATTCGTGCAATTCGTGACTAAATTCGTGCATTTCGTAATTTTTCCAAAAATTTCTTCTCATCCAAAACCACCACACCCAACTTCTTAGCTTTATCATATTTACTCCCCGGATCTTTGCCCGCGACCAAATAATCGGTGTTTTTGCTAACCGTAGTGGGAACTTCTCCGCCCAATTCTCTTATTTTATTCCGAGCCTCCTGTCTTGTCAAATTCTCCAGACTGCCGGTTAAAACAAATTTAAGTCCGGCTAATTTTTTCTCCTTCCCCGGCTCCGCTTTCAGGTCCGAGGTAACCTCCAAACTAAATCCTAAATTTTCCAACTCTTTTAATACCTTAATGTTTTTTTCTTCCCCAAACCAGCTGACCACACTCTCCGCCACCACCGGGCCAATATCCTTAATTTCCTCCAAATCTTCTCTCTTCAGACTCTGAAAATATTTTAAAAATTTATCAATAGAAACCGCGTCTTTTTTTATGTTTTTCTCACTCGCAAATTTTTTAGCCAAAAGCAAAGAAGTTTCCTCACCCACAAAGTTTATACCCAATCCCTGAATAAATCTGGGAAGCGTCACTTTCTTCCTCGACTGAATCGCCTCTATCAAGTTTTGAGCCGCTTTCTCGGCAAATCTCTCCAAGGGAATTAAGTCCCCGGGAGTTAACCTGTAGAAATCCGGAATATCTTTAACCAAACCCTCGTTCATTAGCTGTTCCACGATTTTTTCTCCCAAGCCCTCAATATCCAGAGCCCCTTTGGAGGCCCAGTGGATCAATTTTTCCCGGTTAACGGCATAACAATTTAAATTGGCACAACGATAAGCCACCTCGCCGGTCCTTCGGTAAACTTTGTTTCCGCATCGGGGACACTTTTTCGGCGGTTGAACCTCCTTTTCCGAGCCGTCTCTTAAGTCGGATAAGACTTTAATCACTTTGGGTATCACATCCCCGGCTCTTTCAATCACAACCGTATCTCCTATTTTAAGTCCCAGTCTCTTGATTTCGTCCCAGTTGTGAAGAGTGGCCCGGCTTACGGTTACTCCGCCCACGGAAACCGGCTCAAAAATCGCTCCCGGGGTTAAAACTCCGGTTCTGCCCACTTGCCAAAAAACATCTTTAACTCGCGTGGTTACTTGCTCAGCCGGAAACTTGTAAGCCATCATATATCTAGGGCCCTTGCCCACGGTTCCCAAGACAGGCCAAAGCTTAAGTTGATTTAGTTTTAC
>CAYRJF010000083.1:0-3764 GCA_964424365.1 uncultured Gammaproteobacteria bacterium
TAGTTTTAAAATAATATTTTTTAGTGTATAATAGAGGCATACCCATAAATTAATGGGGATATATATAAATAATAAAAAAATATGTCGAAAGAAGAATTAGGAGAAGTTGTGAGCGAGGAAAAAGAAAAAAAAGAAGGGGGTGAAAAAGAATCTTTTCAGGAAGAGCTATCTTCAGAAGAGAGTTTGTCAGCTCCAAAAAAAATAAAAAAATCACGCAAATGTTATTTGCATACCGGGTGGATGTTGATTGTTTTTTGGTTAATTTTTTCTGTTTTGTATTATTTTTTTGCTTTTGATTTGGCCAACATCAAATATTATGATATCAACAATCAAGAAGTGATAGATATTTTTAGTAGATTTGCGCCCTGGGTTGGCACTGTTTTAGGGTTTTTGTCTTTGGTGGGCGGATCCATTGTTTTTTTAATTCTTAAAAAAACAAAGAGCTTAACTAAAACGAAGTTTGTTTTTCCCATTTTAGCTTTGTTGATGAATTTGCCCTGGTATTTGATCGCTAGACAATTAGTTTATTTTGAAGAAAAATATACCGATATAGCCAAAGCTTTAATTTATTATGTCGGAGAGCCGTTATTATCGACCACTAAAGTTATTTGGTGGTTAATCTTGGTTTGGTTGTTGGTTTTTTTAGCTATAAAAATAGTTAAAAAAAATAATCTTAAAAAAACTTCTATGGTGGCTGGCCTGTTAGTAATACCTTTTGTGCTGACTGGTTGCGTGGGAACTATTAACCAATGGGCTTGCCAGTTTTTTGATGACCAAGATCATTGCTATCAAAATGCGGCCATTCAAGACGGTGATCCGGGGGCTTGTGAAAAAATTAAAGGCGGTGATTTTGCCTCAGCTGGCTCTAATCCTCCACGGGACAAATGTTATTTAAAGATAGCCGAAAATACAGGGGACTTATCTGTTTGTGATAATATTGAAGGAGGGGCCTATTCTTATACTCGGGAGGAATGTATTCTAGGAACAGCCGTTAAACATAAAAATCCTGATGGTTGTATAGAATTGGAAGGTGAAGCTAGAAATAATTGCGCCTCCCGGGTTGGTCCTTATGTTTATCCGGGTAGTATTATAGACATGGATGAGCAAATAGAATTTTTAAAAAAAGAGCTTGAAAATGATCCCGGTGAAGACTTACAAAAACAACTTGCTGACTTACAAAAAAGAAGACTGGAATATTTAGATATTATGAGTGAAAACAATAAAGGTGAATATGAATCAATCAGTGATCCTAGGAACAAACAAGTAGCCAAGGATTTGGCTAGTGGCAAAATTGATGAAGAAACTAAGGATTCTCTGGTTGCTCTAAATGATAGTTTGAGGAATAAAGGCGAGAAACTAAGTGATAAAGAGTACAAGGCTTTGAGAGATATGTTGGCTTTCAAAAATGATCCAAAAAATGACATAGAGAACATGGATCCAACCGAAATAGTCAAATTGCGCTGGAATGAAAAAGTGGGCAATGCGGTTGACTATCTTAAATTTTGGAATTCTAATCCGACAGAAAAAGAAAAAAAGTATGATCAGCAGCTGCTCTTTTATCAAAGAATGCTTGAAAGGCAAAAGGCCATTGAAAAAGGTTTGAGTCAAAAACAGCAGGATTTCGAAAGGGAGAGTGGCCGAGTTTTGGATTATGTGAAAGACGAACTCTATAATACAGCCATGGATGAAGCCAAGAAGGCGGCCTTTGGAGAGTTGATGGATTTGGTGGACTCGCCGGCCTCAGCTCCGGTAACAGCTGTTCTTGGGGAGGCAATAGACACGGTTAAAAAAGAGGCGAAGTCAGCTGAATTCAGGGGGCTTGTCAGGGCCTATAATAAAGGAATGAAAGAGGAGTTGAGCAGAGCTGGAGGCGATATGGAAAAGGCTCATAAAGCTGTTGTAAAAAGGCTCAATGTTAACCCTTATGAATATGAAGACAAAAATACTTTTGCCAAATATGGCAATTTGATAGAAAACAAAGATTGTGACGGAACTAACCCGCATTGCATTAAAAAAAATGTTTTCTGGAAAGCGATGAAAAAGTCGTACAAATATCAAAACAAGGTTAATCCTTAGAAAAAGAAAATGAATCCGAGTTAGCGGTTGTTAAAAACCTTGGAAAATCTTAAACCAACGAAAAAATTTGTTTTTATATAATCTTCGTTTATTAGTAATTTAAATCAATGCAAAAAGCAAAATTTTTGCCTGTGAGGGCAAAAAGTTAATTTTGTAAGTTTAAAAAATTAATATGTTTAATTTTTTAGCAAAATCATCTAAAACCAAAAAAATATTTTTTTCCGTTTTGGCTGTAATTTTATCTATCCCCTTAGGCGGTCTGGTGGGGGGCTTTTTAGGGCTTGTCTCTACTACTTTTATCCCTCAGTGTTGTACTGAGTCGGGTTGCCATAATTGTTTTCAGTTTAAAGGGATGGTGGGGTATGAAGCCACCGCTTTTTTAGGTTTTTGGATAGGCCTGGTTTTGTTTCCGGTGATTTGCGCTTTGATTATTTTATATCGGGCGAGAAGAAATAAATTTTAATTATAAACTATGTCTCAATATTACAATCCCAACAGAGGCTCGGCCTATAATTATGGAGGGGAAAGGTGGAAGCTGAGCCGGTCTAAAATCGATTTATTTATGGAATGTCCCAGGTGTTTTTATTTAGACAATAAGCTCGGGGTAAAGCGTCCGCCCGGGTTTCCTTTTGCCTTAAACAGCGCCGTGGATGCGCTTTTAAAAAAGGAGTTTGATATTTTACGCGAGAAAGGGGAGACCCACGAGCTGATTGAACGCTATGGCGTGGACGCTCGGCCGGTCCAACATGATGAACTGGATATTTGGCGGGAAAATTTTCAGGGTGTGCAGTATTTTCACAAGCCCACCGGCTTTTGGATTAGCGGAGCGATTGATGATCTTTGGATAAACTCCAAAAATGAGTATATTGTGGTGGATTACAAGTCTACATCTAAAAATGAAGATATTACTGAGTTAAATAAAGATTGGCAGGAGGGCTATAAAAGGCAGATGGAGGTTTATCAATGGCTCCTGCGTCAAAAAGGTTACATGGTCTCGGATATAGGTTATTTTGTTTATTGTAATGGAATCACGGAGGCAGAAAAATTTGATGCTAAGCTGGAATTTAAGATTACCTTAGTGAAGCATATCGGTGATGATTCTTGGATAGAAGGCAAATTGGCTGAGATTAAGAAGGTCTTGGATTCTGAAAAAATCCCGGCACCTGCCCCGGATTGCGACTTCTGCGCTTACCGCCAGGCAGTGGAGGAGAAGTTTAAAAATAAATAAATTAAACATGAACTATACAGATCGAGTTTACGGAGAAGTTAAAATCACAGAGCCGGTTATTTTAGAGCTTATTGAATCCGCTCCTCTGCAGAGATTAAAAGATATTGATCAGGCAGGATATAGGCCTCTTTGGTCTAAGCCGGACGTGGAAGTTAATGAGCTGGATCATAGTCGTTTTGCCCATTCTATGGGTGTTTATTTGTTATTACGCAAATACGGAGCTTCCTTGGAAGAGCAAATTTCCGGTCTTATTCACGATATTTCTCATTCCGCTTTTTCCCATTGTATTGATTATATCCTGGATGGAGGCTCGGAGAAAGAACACAATCATCAAGACAATCTATTCAAAGATTATGTTCGAAAGACGGAGACCCCGGAAATTTTAAAAAAGCATGGATTTGACTTTGATTATTTTATGAAGGAAGAAAATTTTCCCTTGCGGGAAAGAGAGCTTCCTGAT
>CAYRJF010000084.1:0-3756 GCA_964424365.1 uncultured Gammaproteobacteria bacterium
ATTTTAACTCTCTTGGGGATTAATTTTTCTTTTTTTAAAAAATATGGCTTCAGAAAAAACCAACCTAGAAATAAAACGCCACTCCTTCTCTCATGTTTTAGCCGCAGCTGTGCAAGAGCTTTGGCCCGGGGTTAAATTTGCTATTGGACCGGCAATTGAAAACGGTTTTTACTATGACTTTGATTTTGGAAAAGAAAAAATTAAGGAAGAGGATCTGAAAAAGATTGAGAAAAAAATGAAACACCTGATCAAACAAAATCTAAAATTTGAAAAAGAAAACCTACCTGTAGGCGAGGCAATTGCGGAGGCGGAAAAAGAAAAACAAATTTATAAAAAAGAATTAATTGAAGACTTAAAAAAAGAAGGTAAAAAGGATGCCAGTTTTTACAAACTGGGGAATTTTAAAGATCTTTGTAGCGGACCGCATGTGGAATCAACTAAAGAACTTGACCCCAAAGCCTTTAAGCTAACCGGCCTAGCCGGCGCCTACTGGCGCGGGAGCGAGAACAACCCCATGCTTACCCGAATTTATGGGGTGGCCTTTGAGACTCCGGAAGAGCTGGAAAAATATTTAAAGATAGTGGAAGAAGCCAAAAAAAGAGATCACCGTAAACTGGGCAAAGAGTTGGATTTATTTCATATTGATGAAAAAGTGGGTTTAGGTCTTCCCTTATGGCACCCCAAGGGAGCGATATTATGGAGAATAATCGAAGATTTTTGGTACCAAAAACACTTAGAAAGCGGGTATGACCTGGTTAGAACCCCTCATATTGGAAATAGAGAATTATGGGAAACTTCAGGCCACTGGGGATTTTTTAGTGAAAATATGTATCCACCCCTTGAAGCGGGACAGACTTTGGAAGAAAAACAAAACAATAAAAAAGTTAAAGAATCAGAAGAATATCTGCTTAAGCCCATGAATTGCCCCTTTCATGTCCAAATCTATAAAAACAAACCCAAATCCTACCGCGAATTCCCCATACGCTGGGCTGAATGTGGAACTGTCTATAGATTTGAAAAAAAAGGCGAGCTATCAGGATTAACCAGGGTTAGGGGTTTTACTCAGGATGATGCCCATATAGTTTGTCGTGGTGATCAAGTAGAAGAAGAATTAAAAAGAGTAATTGATTTTATACTTTATATTTTTAAATCTTTCGGATTTGATATAAATTTAATCAATGTATATCTTTCTTTAAGAGACCCGGAAAACAAGAAAAAATATGCCGGTTCTGATAAAGGGTGGAATTTCACTGAAAAAATATTAAGAGAAGTGGCTAAAGAGAAAAAATTAAACTTCAGAGAAGAGAAAGGTGAGGCGGCTTTTTACGGTCCAAAATTGGATTTTAAACTAAAAGATGTCTTGGGCAGAGAGTGGCAATGCTCAACTCTACAATTTGACTTTAATTTACCGGAAAGATTTGATATGAATTTTATTAATCAAGCAGGTGAAAAAGAAAGGCCCTATATGCTTCACAGAGCTTTGTTCGGCTCCTTTGAAAGATTTATAGCCCTGCTGATAGAACACTACGCCGGCGCTTTTCCGGTTTGGCTCTCTCCGGTTCAAGTAAAAATTCTTTCTGTGGGAGAAAAGCATAAAAAATATTGCCGGAAACTGGCAGAAGAATTTAAGCAAGAAGGCATAAGAACAGAAGTTGATGATAGTGATGAGACTGTAAACAACAAAATCCGTAAAGCTACCGGGGAAAAAATTCCTTATGTTCTGGTTGTCGGGGATAAGGAAATGAAATCCGACAAGCTAAACATCCGGGACCGAGGCAAAACTGAAACTCGCGAAATCAATAAAACTGATTTAATTAAAGAAATTAAGTAAAAAACAAAGAATTTAAAAAGGGCTTTAAATTATTAATGCAATTAGCCCTTCTTTGTTTTTTGTAAATTGCCAAATAAGGAAAAATATTATAAAATAGAATAAAAATAACCTAATAAGCGCAAACCCATGCTTCAAAACATTTTTAAAATCAAACAAACAGATAGGAACAAATTCTGTAGCTACATAATTGAATCAAGCGCCCCGAGGGGAGATTTTTATTTTTTAATTTGTTTATCAGCCCTGATAGTAGCCCTGGGCTTGATGGCTGATAATGTAATACTCGTAATCGGAGGCATGGTAGTGGCTCCCATACTCTCCCCGATTCTTGCTTTAGCTTTGGGAGTGGTGATAAACGACGCTAAAGTGATTATCAGATCTTTAAGAATATTCTTTACCGCTTTTGCTATGGTTTTTGGACTTACTCTTGTCACCGGAGTGTTCTTCTCCGGGAATATCGGAGAAGTGGGTCTTGTGCAGATAATGGAGCCGTCTTTGTTTAATTTTTTTGTTTCCCTGGTAGCCGGTTTGGCGGCCAGCTATACCTGGGCCAAACCCAATTTGGATGAAACCTTGCCCGGTATAGCCATTACTGTCACACTAATTCCGCCCTTGGTTGCGGTGGGGCTGGCTGTTTCTCACTTGGAATGGGTAATTTCTCTCAATGCCTTAAAAACTTTTCTCTTAAATGTTCTGGGGATTACCGCTTCCAGTTTAATTATTTTTTCTTTTATGGACTTTTACAAAGCTAAGAAAAAACTTGTCGAGGAGGTCAAGGAAGAAGAAAAAGAAATTAAGCAAGAAAAAAAGAAGAATAACAAAAAATAATTGAATTAACTTTTATATATGATAAATTTTTTGCATAATTTTAAACCCGACCCGGCGCTTTTTTCCTGGGGCGGAATTGAAATCTACTGGTATGGCTTTTTTATAGTTTTGGGCATCGTGGCCGGTTTGATAGTTACTTTAATCTTGGCAAATTATTACAAGGTTTCGCGGGATGCGGTATTTGACCTTGCTTTTTGGTTGGTTGTGGGAGGGATCCTGGGAGCGCGGATCTATCATGTCTTTTTGGAGATAAATTATTACCTCGCCCACCCCCTGGATATAATCAAAGTGTGGGAAGGAGGCTTGGCCATCCACGGAGGCGTGATTATGGGCGTAATTATAATGCTAATCTATACCCGTAAAAAAAATATTTTTATAGAAGAACGAAAGCCAAATATTAAAAATTTTTGGCTTTTAACCGCTATTACTGCCCCCGCCCTAACTTTAGCTCAAGCAATCGGCAGATGGGGAAATTACTTTAATCAAGAATTATTCGGCACGCCCACTAACCTTCCCTGGGGGATTCCGATTGATTTTGCCCACCGACCCACGGAATTTTTAAGTTTTAAATATTTTCATCCCACTTTTTTATATGAATCTCTGGGGAGTTTGGTTATCTTTCTAATTTTAATCGGTTTACACGCTTGGTATTTGAAAAAGAAAAAACAAAGTTATGAATTTTTTTTAATAAGCTATGCCGTTCTCTACTCCGCCTTGCGTTTTGCCACAGAAATAATCAGAATCGATCGCACTCCGGAAATCTGGGGTTTGCGTTTCCCGCAAATTATTAGTATAGTAATAATCATAACAGCCCTGATCTTGACTATTCCGTCCATAAGGCATAAAATCACCTAAAAAGTGATAGAGATGTTTATATTGCTTAATTAGAAGCAATTTTATTTTTGCAAATACAATCAAAATTAAATCTAAAAGCCTAAATTCCAGGATTTATATTCGAAAATTGAAAATCGACATTCGAAAATCGATACGCGGGTATCGTATAATGGCTTATTATGTCAGCCTTCCAAGCTGAAGATGCGGGTTCGATTCCCGCTGCCCGCACCAAACTAAGAAAGTCCCATACTTGGGGCTTTTTTAGT
>CAYRJF010000085.1:0-3706 GCA_964424365.1 uncultured Gammaproteobacteria bacterium
CTTAAGAGAGGCAAGTTTAAACTCACTCTTAAACTAGCAGCCTATCTAGCTGTTTTTTTTGTTATCGGTTCAGTTATTTTTTTAAATAATTTTTTTGTAATTTTCGGGGATAATTCAAACTCGGGATCTTTTTGGGATAGAGTTCCGGTTATAGGGCAAATCAAACACTTGGCGGAGAGTTCGGATAAAAAATTGGCTGGTGAAAAAAATGACCGAATCAACTTTCTTTTACTGGGTATGGGCGGAAAAAACCACGAAGGAGGATATTTGGCAGACACTATTATGCTAGCCAGTCTAAAACCTTCCACAAAAGAAGTCGGCTTAATTTCGATCCCCAGAGACTTAACCGTGCCCGCGGAAGGCAGGGGGAGAGTAAAAATAAATAGTATTAATGCTTATGCTGAATTTGAAAAAAAGGGAAGCGGGGGCAAGGCAACCAGTCAGGCCATAAGCGACATCCTGGACATACCTATTCATTATTATGGAAGAGTGGATTTTCAAGGGTTTATAAATGTGGTTGACGAACTGGGCGGAATTAGAATTTATGTGGAAGAAACGCTGGATGACTACAAATACCCGGTTATGGGTAAAGAAAAGGCGGAGAATTATGCGGAAAGATACGAACATTTACATATTGAAAAGGGTTGGCAAGAAATGAGCGGTGAATTGGCTTTAAAGTATGCTCGCTCTCGCCATGCCCAAGGAGCTCAAGGGTCCGACTTTGCCCGAGCCCGAAGACAACAAAAAGTTATAGAAGCGGCTAAAAGAAAATTTAAATCAACTAGTCTGGTCTTAAAACCCGCCCTTATCGCCAGAGTTATGAACGAACTTAAAGATCATGTCAGCACTAATATGGAAATCTGGGAAATAATTAGACTTTGGGATTTGGGTAAAAACATTGATAAAAACGAGATTCACCAAGAAGTATTAGACGACGGCCCGGACGGTCTTTTGCAAAGCTATTTTTCCACTTCTACCGGATATATTTTAAATCCCAAGAGCGGGGATTACGGAGAAATAAAATATATGATTAAAAATATTTTTTCCCGTCCGGAAAGCGATTCCACTGAAGCGGAAACCCGCGAAATGGTAGATGCCGACCTGGAAATCAGAAACGGCACTTGGATAAACGGGCTGGCCGGGAGAACTTCTATAGACCTAAAAAAACACGGCTTTGAGATAATCCGGATCGGAAATAGCGAAAAGAAAGATTTTCAAAAATCAGTTATTTACGACCTCACCTTTGGGGAAAAAATTGAGGCCTTAAAACTCTTAAAAGAAAAAACCGGGGCTAACGTAGCTTTTACTATTCCGGATTGGTTAAAAGAAAATATCAAAGAAGATTTGGAAAAAGAAACCAACCCGGAAAAACCGGACTTCTTGCTAATTTTGGGACAAAACACTCCCAATTAAAATAAAATGACCACCTCGACCAAAAAAATGCCCTTAGTAGTAATCTTTGGGCGAACTAATGTGGGCAAATCCACCCTATTTAATCGTTTAACTGAATCTGAAAAAGCTCTCACCTCCAAGACAGAGGGAACTACCAGAGACAGTAATGCGGATGTTGTTGAGTGGGGAGGAAAAAAATTTGAGCTGGTGGACACCGGGGGAATTATAGACGAAACCTCCGAGTTGATTTTGGGTAAAAAAAAGATTAAAGCAAATGATATTGATGCCAAAGTCCAAAAACAAGCTTTAAACTTTATCAAAAAAAGCGATCTGGTTTTATTTTTGGCGGACGCGAAGACCGGATTGCTTCCTCAAGATGAATTAATGGCCAAATACTTAAAAAAACGTCGGGAAAAAAAAGTTCTCTTAGTGGCCAATAAAGTGGACAATTACAAAAAAGTGAACGAAATAGCCCAATTTCACAAACTGGGCCTGGGCGAACCCTTTCCTGTCTCCGCGGCCACCGGCTCCGGAACCGGGGATTTACTAGACTTAATTTTAAAAAAAATCAAAGCCCCTCAAAGCGAAAAAGAGGAAACAAAACCGGATCACGTTCCGGTTTGTATTTTGGGTAAACCCAATGTAGGCAAATCTTCCTTGCTCAATTCTTTTCTGGGTGAAGAAAAAGTAATTGTCAGCGATATACCACACACCACCCGGGAACCTCAAAACATTGAGATAAGTTATAAGGAACAAACCATTACTTTAATTGATACGGCCGGGATCAGTAAAAAGGGTTCCAGGGGCAAAGGACTAGAAAAATACGGAATTGAAAAATCCTTAAAATCCTTGAGAAAATCCCAAATAGCTCTTTTAGTTATAGACACGAACGAAGGTCTCACTCATCAAGACAGCCGCCTGGTGGAGAAAATCACGGAAAGAGGAAAAAGTTTAATAATTATCGCCAATAAGTGGGATTTAATTGAACCCAAAGACAGTAAAGCTTATACAAGCTATATTCAAAAAAAATTTCCTTTCGCCCCCTGGGCTCCGATTCAATTTATCTCTGCTAAAACCGGAAAAAAAGTGCCTAAAATATTAGATTTAATCTTAGAGTCAAAAGAATCCAGGGAAAAAGAGCTAAGCCAATCCCAGCTGGATAAATTTCTAAACCGAGTAGTAAAAATCCACCCCCCGGCCAAATCCAAAGGCATAAAACCTCCTTATATTTATAAAATTACCCAAACCGGAATCAACCCGCCGGAATTTGAAATAAAGATCGGGCGCAAGGATACTCTGCATTTTTCTTATGTCAATTTTATTAAAAATAAACTTAGAGAAAGATTCGGTCTTTCCGCCACTCCGATAAAAATTTACGTCAAAAAGGCCTCCCCGGGGGGCTTGTAGGAGGTTAGCTTAAAATTTATTTTATTTTTATTGTCCCCGGAAATTTTAACTAATTATTGAAATGAAATTTCGGGGAGCAATAAAAAAATAATATGAAAATTATCACCGGCCTGGGCAACCCGGGCGAAAAGTATGCGCAAACTCGCCACAACGCCGGTTTTATGCTACTGGATAAAATTGCTCAAGAAAAAAATCTTAATTGGAGACAACAAAGAAAATTCTCCTCTTATCTCTGTGAGTCTGAGGGTGATTTACTGGTTAAACCTTTGACTTATATGAACAATTCCGGCTGGGCAATCAGGCAAATTATGTCCTATTACAAATTATTGCCCCGGAAATTTTTTTCTCCGGGAAAGGATTCTGATCTGTCAGAAGTTTTAACGGTAATTCATGATGATTCAGATCTGGATTTGGGAGACTTTAAAATTTCCACTGATTCCCGAAGCGCCGGACACAATGGAGTAAACTCGATAATTCAACATTTAAAAACCAAGAATTTCCGTAGAATTAGAATCGGCATTTCCACTCCCGAGAGAAAAGCGCCTTTAGAAAAATTTGTCTTGGAAAAATTCAGCTCAGAGGAATTTCAAAAATTAAACCAAGTAATCTCAAAAATTATAACTCAAGAATTATAAAACCGCCCGTTTCTTCAGGGGGCGGTTTTTTCAATAGTTTCCGGTTTGCGACCTAGAAGCCAAGGATAACCTTTAAGGCAAAGTGCAACCAGGAGGGTAGTTGACCTTGCCAAAACTTCTAGGCGCAAATCGAAAACTATTTTTGATTAAAGGTAAAAATGTTATACTAAACTTTGCGAATTACAAATTGATTACGAATCTACGAATTAGGATTCTGACTTTGAATAATCTTTTCAAAATTAATTGTTAAATTAACCAGCTTTTCGAGTAAA
>CAYRJF010000086.1:0-3704 GCA_964424365.1 uncultured Gammaproteobacteria bacterium
CCTTAGCCTCATAGTAATGTCCTGCTTCTATAATCCTCATTATATCCTCCCCTTTCTGGTTTTTATTTAAAGAACAATAAAAAACAACCTTGTAAGGTTGCCTCAATTACTAGTATAGTAAACTAAAACAAATAAGCAACCTCACATAAGTTCATTATATCTCCTCCTCCTTTTAATAATTGTTTGTTTACTAATCATGTTTAAATATTAACAAAATAAAAAAAACTGTCAATAATTGAACCAATTAAAAGCTTACCAAAAGATAATCCATTAAGTCCGGCTTTCAAAAACTGGACCAATTTTGAGGTTCGTTTAACCGAAATAAAAAATTGTTATTTTGAAGAATGAAAAAAATTAGAGGGCATAAACATGCCCTCTATTTTTATTCTAAAAAACAAACACAAAAAACAAAAATTTTTAAAATAAAAAGATAGCTTCAAAAACTTTAATTCTATTCTATAAAAACAAAAAATGCTACTATTAACATAACATAAATAAAAAATCTACCAAAAAAAGATTCAAACTACACGCCTCGGTTCATATTCTTTTTAAAAAAGGACTTGACAACTCCAAAAATTATATTAAAATGGAGTTAGTAAGTAAAAAAATAAAATTATATGTACAAAAGATTAATTAATCCACCAAAAAACAAAAGTTTTTTTCTTTTTGGTCCGAGAGGGACGGGCAAAACAACTTGGTTAAAAAGCAACTTCAAAGAGGCTGTTTATCTAAACCTTTTAGAGGCGGAAACCTTTAATGATTTACTCGCCAGGCCGGATAGATTAAAAAAATTTATCCCCCCGAATTTTGATAATTGGATTATTCTAGATGAAGTGCAAAAAATCCCCCAACTTTTAAACGAAGCGCACCATTTAATCGAGGATAAAAAATATAAATTTATATTAACCGGTTCAAGCGCCAGAAAATTAAAAAACAAAGATGTAAATTTATTGGCGGGTAGGGCTTTGACTTATCATATGCACCCCTTAACCGTATTAGAAGTAAAGAAAGACTATGATTTGAACAAATCTCTGCAAAAAGGCAATTTACCCGCGGTTTATAACGAAGAAAACCCAAAAGAATATCTTGAATCCTATATAAAAACATACATAGAAGAAGAGGTAAAACAAGAAGGATTGACAAGAAACCTTGGCGCTTTTGCAAGATTTTTGGAAACGGCCAGCTTTTCTCAAGGGTCTGTATTAAATGTTTCAGAGGTAGCCAGAGAATGTTCCATACACCGAAAAGTCGTAGAAAATTATTTTACTATACTGGAAGATTTGCTTATCGGGCATTTTTTACCCCCTTTTACCAAAAAAGCTAAAAGGAAAAATGTAAAACACAAAAAATTCTACTATTTTGATACGGGAATTTACAGAACCATAAGGCCGAGAGGTCCTTTGGATGCCCCTGAAGAAATTGATGGTATTGCTCTTGAAACTTTAATTTATCAAGAACTAAAGGCAATTAACGATTACTACAAGCTGGGATATAATTTATTCTTCTGGCAAACAATTACGGGCGAAGAGGTGGATTTCATACTTTATGGACAAAAAGGAATAATAGCGATGGAAATAAAAAGGAAAGCAAGAATAAACAATAAAGATTTAAAAGGTTTAAAGTTGTTTACAAAAGATTATCCCGGAGTAAGACCTTATCTGCTTTACGGAGGTGATAAAATATTCTACGAGGATAATATCACAATAATTCCTATAAAAAAATTCCTTGATAACATTTTAAAAATATTGGAGTCAGATCCCGTTAACGGGACAAGTCTTGAATTTTGAATTCTGTACAGAATTTTGCCAACCTTTTCTCCCAATCTCTTATAATAATCTTATTACGCCCATACTGCTCGACTCACACTTTTCTTTATAATCTCAAGGAGAAGCTTTTGAGTATTGAATGAATTATTTTTTCTATCAAAAAAAATGCTACTGTTAATACAACATAAATAAAAATATGCTCAAAGAAAGATTCAAACTACACGCCTCGGTTCATATTCTTTTTATTAAAGAAAACCAAATCCTTTTATCTCTGCGGAAAAATATCGCTTCCGACGGACTTTATTCTGTTGTAGCCGGACATATAAACGGCGGTGAAACAATCACTCAAGCTATGATTCGAGAAGCCAAAGAAGAAGTTGGGGTTGATATAAAATCCGGCGACCTAGAAGTGAAAACCGTATGCCACAGTTATAGCAATCACAACGACAGAGAATTTATCCAATTTTTTGCCATATGCCGGAACTGGTCCGGAGAAATTAGAAACAACGAACCCGACAAATGCGGAGAAGTTAAGTTTTTCCAGTTAAATAATCTACCGGAAAACATGGTGCCCTATATTAAGGACGGGATAGAAAAAACCTTAAAAGGAGTACATTTTTATGAATATGGTTGGGGTTAAATTTTAATTAACACACATCATCAAGCAATCTATTCTTGACTTCTTGGGGTTTTATATCGATTGATTCAAAATCTTCTAAAGACACCCACTTCAATTTATATTCACCAACATAACGTGTTTCTTTTCGAAATTCAGGGCCAGACCCTTTATCCAAACTGCCACTTTCAATTCTACAGTAATAAAAAAATTCAAGAGACTCCTGAAATTTTAAAGTCATATACAAATCTTCTACAACAATATTTACACCAAGCTCCTCTTTACATTCTCTAGCTAAGGCGCCTTTCTTATCTTTGTCTGTACTTTTGATTCCACCTCCAGGGAAAACCCAATAATCATTGTTTTCTTTAATCCTATGGATCAACAAAACCTTTTCGCCCTTATTGATTATAGCTCTTACTCTCTGGTTCATAAAACAATTATCCAAACAAAGAAGTAGATAAATACTTCTCTCCCCTGTCCGGGAAAATAACTACGATATTTCCTGTCTCTATGTTTTCCGCCATTTCGAGTGCGGCGGACATGGCCGCTCCGCTGCTCATACCGACGAAGATGCCTTCTTTTTTGACGATTTGCCTGGTTGTTTCAAAAGCTTTTTCGCTCTCGATCATGACGGTCTCGTCTATCATGTCCTCGTCATAAATCTCGGGGACGATGGCCTCTTCCATGTTTTTGAGTCCTTGTATGTAATGCCCACGATTCGGATGAGCGCTTACTATTTTTATATTGGAATTTTTCTCTTTCAAAAATTTACTGACGCCCATAATCGTACCCGAGGTTCCCAATGAGGAAACAAAATAATCCAAATTACCCTCGGTCTGCACCCAAATCTCTTCGGCCGTAGTTTTGTAGTGCGCCAATTTGTTATATTTATTTGAAAATTGGTTCGGCATAAAGTACTTACCCGGGTTTTCCTCCACCAGCTTCTTAGCTTTTCTAATAGCCCCGTCCGTTCCCGAATCCTTGTCAGTCAAAATAATTTCAGCTCCGAAAGATTGGATCATCTTCCTTCTCTCAGTTGAGACCGCCTCACTCATAACAATCTCCACACCATACCCCTTGATAGCGCCAATCATTGCAAGGCCAATACCGGTATTTCCCGAAGTGGGTTCGATTATGGTTTTACCGTTTTTCAAAACTCCCTCCTCCTCCGCCTGGTTAAGCATATTGAGTGCAATCCTATCCTTAATGCTTCCGCCCGGATTCACCCCCTCCAGCTTAGCATAAATATTCACATTAGGGTTGGGGCTAAGTTTGTTTATCTTCACCAAAGGAGTATTGCCAATTGTTTCTAAAATATT
>CAYRJF010000087.1:0-3675 GCA_964424365.1 uncultured Gammaproteobacteria bacterium
GCGGTTCCGATTTCCGAATGTATCATGTCGCCAAGCATATACTTAATGTTATGTTTTTCACAATAATTCACCATCTTTATCGCCTCCAAAATTCCTCCGCATTTAGCTAATTTAATATTTATTAAATCAACGCAATTTCTCTGGTGTAAATTCTCTAAATCAAGTAAGTCATGGCAACTCTCATCAGCCATAATTGGCAAGGATATTTTTTTTCTAATTTCAGATAGACCTTTAAAATCTTTACAATAAATTGGTTGCTCTATCCACAATATATTATAACCTTCAATCTGTTTTATTAAATTTATTGCATTTTGTGCATTTACCCAACCTTGATTCACATCTAAAACTAAATTGATGTCAGGGTATTTGGTATAAATTTGTTTTAATTTTTCCACAATCTTGCCATCTCCTGATTTAAGTTTAAAAATTTTTACCCCACTAACAATCCCCTCATCAATAATATCAAAAATCTTTGAAAAATCTTGTTCATTATAATCTAATACTTTCTGGGGGATAACCTCAACATCTTTTTTCCCGCCGATTAATTTGTAAACAGGTGTTTTCTGATATTTCCCCAAAGCATCAAACAAAGCCATTTCAATTCCACATTTTAAAGCTGTATTTCCATATAAATAACTATTTATTTTCTGCATTATACTTGTTATAGTGCTCACTTCTTTTATCTCTCTTCCTTCTACTAAATGTTTTACTAAATTTATAATTTCTATAGCGCCTTCCTGGGTTTCCCCGGTTATATCCCAGGCCAAGGAAACTTCGCCATATGCAAAAAAACCTTGATCTGTCTCAAGGTTAACTAACGCATATGGTAAATATTTTAATGATACATTGAAATATTCAAATGAATTTTTCAATTCTATATCAAATTTCTCTATTGTTAATTTATTAATTTTCATAAATAAATCTGAAAGGGTAGTATAGAATAATTATACTACCCTCTCATTGGTTTTTCAAGGAAAATTTTTATCCCACTTCCTTTGAAGCTTTGGTAAAAACTTCTTTTGCTTCTTCTCTGGAGTTAGGCGAGACGCCGGTTATGTCAACATAACCATAAGGAATAACTCCTGGGTTTGTTATAATCACAAACGGCTTTTCAGTGCTAGGCCTTAGCCAAGCAGATAAAGTCTTTTTTATTTCACTGAATTTCATTCCTTTTTTCTGAGTGCGGTAATGGTTGTGATAGAAAAAAACTTGATCCCTTTCGGAAAAAATATTCTTTTTTAACCTTTTAACGAAGCTCCAGACATACCGAATCGCCCCCTTCCTGGGATTTAAATCAGTCCAGAACGGGGTGCCGTCTTGATTGACAATTATGTCGCAACAAAAAAATCCCTTGGCCCCTTTTTGGATAAAAAATGGACCAAGTTTATTCTGAAGTTGACTTTTAATAGTCTCCTTGGAGGGAATGCCGTTTGAGGGATAGCTTACACCTGTGTAGGAAAAATTTTCTGCCAATTGGTCAAAAAACCTAACTCCTGTAATCTCGCCTGATTCGGTTATTTCCCAATGAAGTGCCACTTCCTGAATGGAACCAGGAACAATCTTTTCGGCAAAAAAAGGAATCTTTTTTTCCTGCCACTCCTTGATGGTTTCATTCTGAAATTGATCAATGGTGTCTATTTTTAATATTCCGCCACCGGAAATACCCCCGGTTCCATCGTTAACTTTCAAAAGAATTGAAATTCCATTATTAACCATTTGTTTGGCCCAAACGAGTGTTTTTTCCGAACGCTCTGAGAAGAACCAAGGAGAAGTTGGTATATTTATCCTCTCACAAGCTTCTTTGAAAAGTATTTTTCTGGAATAAGGAATTGAAACATCAAAACTGCAATAAGGCGCTATACCTAATACCTCTGATAACCTTCTCTCTGTTTCTTCTATCCAAAAAAACTCCAACCGCGCCTTTTCGCCTGCTGTAAATTCTTTAATGACTGCTTGGAGATCTGGCTTGTTAACAATATGATCGGACAAAGAATACCGGGCATCAAACGGACCAGCCACTAAAAGTTTGGGCAAGGTAAAACCCAATTCTTTGTTCCAATAGTCCAAATAATCCTGATCGATAGGATTAACAGTAACAACTAAATTTCCTTCTCCAACTTCGCACAATCCTCCCCTTTGATCATAATTTTGTTCCATCTCATCTCCATAAAACATCCGAGAACTCTGAGTGTCAAGAATTATTCTCTTCATAATCAATTACCTCCATTTCGAAATAAAAAATTTTATATCATTAGCTTCAAATTTCATAACTGGTGGCTAAAAAAATATTTCCTTTCTTAGATTTTTATAATTATAAATGTACGAAAATTCATTTGAATTTAACATATAAATCTATGCCTGTCAATTATAACGAATTAAATGATGTAAAATGTAACCATGGCCCATATCGATAAATAATTTAACAGGTTATGTCCATGGACTTGAACATTATGTCCCACAAATTAAAATTTAGGTATAATAAGACTTTAAACTTGAAAATATTTAATTTCTATTTAAAGCCAACTTCTTTAAAAAATTTTTCCTTCAACTTAAATTCTTTTTTAGGGCAATCAATCTCTGCTTTTGCTCCCAATGGCAAGATCCATTGCGGATCAGTGTGTCCGAAATCCATGTTAGTAATTATCGGGAGGTTTTTATTTTTAAATTCAGTATTCGCTATTTCTAGTATATTTTCTTCTAACTCTTTCTTTTCTTTCTCTGAATAACCTCTCGACCTTCCAATAAGTAATGCTGAAATTTTATCAAAAATTCCTTGCATGCCGTAATTGCGCAACATCAACTTGACTCGATCCGGAGTCGGCTTGTCTTCCGATGTTTCCAAAAACAGAATCTTTCCCTTCCAAAAATCATTATCAGGCCAAAATTCTGTACTCTTCATAAGTTCAAGGACATCAATACAACCGCCAAAAAGCTGGCCTTGAACTTTTGAGTCTCCTTGTAAAAATTTCCAACCATTGTTTTTTACCATAGGATTAACTTTTCCTGTATTGGACTTGTCGCTCCAATCTAAGTACCCCTCGCAATATGAATCAAATGCGTTATAAGTATAGTTATCGGGATTTTCAAACAAAATGGTGTTGATGTGCTCTTGGAATTTTCGGCCCAGCGCTTTCCATTGTGAAAATCCCGCCATAATTGCCGGACCATGCAATGTGATAAGTCCGAATTGATTTAAATATGTTAGCAAAGTAGTTGTATCGGAATAACCGATTATAATTTTAGGATTTTTTCGAATTGTTTCTGCGTTTAGATAAGGCAATATCCTAACTGAATCATCCCCGCCGATAGATACAAAAATCGCTTTAACTTCTTCATCAGCAAAGGCGTCGTTTATGTCTTTAGCTCTAAATTCCGGGTTTTTGTAAAGATAATCCGCATCTTTTCTTGCGGAAGGGTATTCTTTGATCTCAAGCCCTAAATCCTCAAGCGCTTTAATGCCCGATTCATAGACATGAGGAAAAACGCTCGGCCCTCCCCAGGACGGAGATATAACTGCAATAGTGTCTCCTTTTTGTAATTTACTCGGCTTAATTGGCATACTGCTTTGATAAATAAATATTATATAATTTTATAAAATATCAAAATCAGAACTTAAATCTTAAATTCTTTTTTATTAAAAAAATTCTTAAAAACAACTATTTCACCTTGGCCATA
>CAYRJF010000088.1:0-3666 GCA_964424365.1 uncultured Gammaproteobacteria bacterium
CGAAATTTTCTAACCTGGTTAATTCCTTTTTGCACAATAAAAGGGTGAAGACCTAACTCGCTATTAATTTTTCGGGAAGTATGGCCTGAATCCAGGGCTTGGCGTATCTGGGTGAGAATTTTTACCTGTCGGATAATCATATTCAAAAGATAATGTTCATTAACCCCGGCGGAATATTGTTTTTCCAAGAGCCTGATAGCCACATCCTTACTCTGATTACTAATCGCGTCGGTTAAAGCGAAGATATCCTGATCAAACAAACCCTCGACAAGCTCCTCCACATCCTCAACTTCAATTATTTTTTCAGAATTACTTTTTTTATAACTAATTAACTTATTAATTTCTCCGTTTAATTGCCATAAATTATTCCCCACTAAACTAATCAAAAGCTCTAAAGCTCGGTTGCTTATCTCTCCGCCCCGAACCTTGATTTCCTCGCGCGCCCACTGGGTAACCTGGGTATTGGAGAGTGAGGCAAACTCCTGACTAAACTGGCTTTTCTTCAAAAACTGAAACCAGTCTTGTTGTTTCTTAGTCAAGGGTTTTTCCCAGCCGGCCGAATCCAGAAAAACAGTTTGCGTCTTTGCTCCCTTTTTTTTGGTTTTTACCCGGGGTTCATAAAAAACTATTACATTTTCCTGTTCTTTTTCTCCTTTTTCTTGAAAATAATCACTTATTTCTTTTAATTGAGGGTTAGAAAATGAATTTTCCAAAACAATCATTCTCTTATTTCCGCTACTAAAAAGCGAGGAGGCGCTCGCTTTTTCATTGATTTCCCGCAAGCTTGCCTCAGCTCCGTTTAAAAAACTGAGACTATCTTCCCCGCCACCTCTTTTCTCTAAAAAACTTTCTTTTAACTCCTTAATTTTTTTACTGCCTCGGAAAGTATCTTCTCCGAAAATAAATATAATCATGATATTAATTTTATAATCCTTCTATTTCTTTAAAACAGAAGACATATCTTCTTGAATAACTTTTCTTAAATCCTCGTTATCCAAATTATCTAAAGTCTTCTTAACCAGCTGTTTAGCTGAATCTTCTTCTCCTAAATAACTATAGAGCAAAGCCAGGGAATAAAGAGAGGGGAGGTGAAGTTGGTTGATTTCCAAACTCTTTTGAAAATATTCTTCACTTTTTCTAAGCTCTTGGTTCCATCTCAAGTTTTTCTCCGGCTGACCTCCTACCAAACTGTCCCAATTTTCCAAATCAAACTTGGAGCGATCGGAATTTAGAGATATATTACCTTGACTTAAAAAATCTTTCAAGCTGGATTCTTTTTGTCCGCTTAGACTAAAATTTGAATTGGCTAGGCCCTGATTGAAATAAAGTCTGCCCAACTCATAACTATAATCAGGATTCTGCGGGGATATTTCCCTTGCTTTTTTAAGATTTTCCTTAGCCTTATTTGTTTTGCCTAAATCTTCCCAAACCAAAGCTTTGCCATAATAGGCCAAAGGTAAATTACTCAATCTCTCAAGCGCTTGATCATATTTTTTTAAAACCTCTTGCAGATATTCTTTTTGTTTGTCTCTTTGATTCGGAGCCCGAGACTTGGCGGAATTTATCCAGGCTAATTCCAAATAAGGAGAGGGGCTCCGGGGATTTAAATATTGATAATTCTGATAGTAATGTTCGGCCTGGGCCAGTCCTTTCCCGGAATAAAGGTACAAATTTTCATAAGCCGAGGCGAGCATTTCCTGATTAGAGGCGCGATGGGGAGCTAAACTAACTGCTCGGTAAGCGCTTTCCAAAGATTTCCGCAAATATCTCTTTGCCTCCTCCTCGTCGCCCTGAGAAGCCTTTAAACTCACTAAGGAAAGGCCGTAATCAGCTAAATTCCGGTAATATTCATCTTGCCAGGAAAACCAGGAAGTGGCTTTTTCCTCTAAAATGTATCTTTTTTCCAAATCATTTACTCTTACCTGAGAAGCATAAAACTCCGCAACTAAATTTTTGATGCCCCCTAAAAACAAAACTAAAAACAAAGCTAAGCTGACCAAAGACACAAATATTACCAAATAAGTCTGAGAAAATTTTATTTCCTTACCTTTTTTAGTTTTTTTTCTAAACCACTCCGAAGAAAAGGCCACCCAAACCAAAAATAAATATAAAAGTAAATAATTGGCGTTATTTAAGGTGGTCAAAAAACTCAGTATTAAAAGAGTTAAGAAACTTAGGGCCGGAGCTAATACCAACAAGATGCCCTGTTTTCTTTTTTCTCTAAAAATAATTTTGCCAGCCAAAAATAATAACCCCAAAACAACAATTAGCCAAGCCACAGTTCCTAATATGCCCAGGGTAGCCAACCAATTAAATAAACTTCCGGCCGGCCTTTCAAGTTCAAGGTCAGCCGCTCCCATTTGATTAAAAGAAACGCTTTTGTAACGGCTAAAATCATAATAAAAAGTGGAAGGCCCTGAACCCAAGAAAAAATCGTTTTTTAAAGCTTCGCCGGAAATTTCGGCTGAAGCTCTCAAGGACAAACTTGCTTCCCGGGGCAAATCCAAACCAAACCGGCTTAAATTACTTAGGAAAGAAAAAATTATTAAAACTATAAAAACAGCAAAAAGAAAATACAACTTTCGACCCGTGGTCTTAACTATTCCGGCCAAAAATAAACTTAAAATAATTAAAACCACCAAACCGGCTAAAAGCCAAAAGGTGGGAGTAAAAAAACTTTTTAAAAGAAAAAACAAAACGAGCTCCCCCAAAATTGTTAAAAGTAAAAAGGTTTTCCCCAGAGAAATATTTTTAGAAGACAAGTTAAGCTCCGACTTTGAAGCCAGGGCATAAGTCACCAAAAATAAGGGAAGGAAAGTAAGTAAAAAAATTACCAGATTAAGATAAGATCCGTAAAGACCCGGCAGGATCATGATATAAAAAGCGTGCAAAACAACTTGGATTAAAGAATACCAAACCACCAAAGCGGCAGAGATGACCAGTCCCAGATACCAAAATTTTATTTTTTTTAAATCAAAGTTATTTACTACTAAATAATAAAAGGCCGCTACCAAAAAAACGATTAAAAAGCCCTGGCTGATATTTCCGTAAGAACCCAAAAAACTATCCTTTACCCCCACGGAAAAAATCGTAGCCAAAAAATAAATTGCCAACAAGGCCAAAAAGGGCCAATCCCAAAAAGTTCTTTGAAAGACCCATTGTTTTTTAATTAATGCTTTAATTAAACAAGCGGCTACACCCACTAAGGTCAACCCTCCGAAAAGCAAAACTTTCTCAAAACCGACTCCTTGCCTGCTTAAGCCCAAGAAAAACAAGGGGATCAAGAAAAAATTTAGGAAAATAGAAATATTAATAACTTTATCTAATATTTCTGTGAACCTACGATTCTGCCTGGTTTTTTTAGAGCCAAACCATTTAAGCGGTGACAGTTTAAAATTTTTAAACATAAAAATAAAATTAATAAAATTATATTCAAATTATAACAGTAAAGCGCTATTCAAATCAACACACCGCCTCTAGCGAAAATTTACGGGCAACCTTCTGTTTGGTCTTTTCTGGTAAATTTGTTAAAATATCAGTATAACTTTTAAAATAAGACATGAATATTTTTTTACTCTTAAGCGGAATTTTCTTGCTTACTTTTATAATCGGTAAAGGAATTGAAAAAATCAGGGTTCCCTGGATTTTCGCCGCCCTGATTTTGGG
>CAYRJF010000089.1:0-2160 GCA_964424365.1 uncultured Gammaproteobacteria bacterium
AATAAATCCGGCATCTTGTATCTCGTCATATAAATTATCATTGCCGTCAATTACACAGCCTAGAAAATAAAAGGCTTTGCTGACTTTATATTTATCTTTAAGATAAATCCTGAGTTTTTTTAGATTAACATTCCAAGAAGGCTTATCAGAATTTGTTCCCATATACAAATTCTGACCATCAACAAAAGCATAATTGTTTTCCTGTTTTTTCATAGAGATATAAACTTTTATCACTTATAATCATATCTAAATACACCTTTTAACGCAAACAAAAAAGAACGCCGATCAAGCGTTCAATTTGTTTATTTTTCAAAAAACTTCTTCTTACAATCTTCATAACTTACAATTTCAAACTCTTTTTCCGGGTAAGATTCTTTAAATTTTTGATAGCCGCTTTCTCTGATTTTTTTTGAATCGAATTTGATTTCATAAGCTTCATTGTCAGTGATAAAATCAACCTCCTTTTTATCTTGAGTTCTCCAAAAATTAATTTTATCCGCTCCGCCTTTCGCTCGAAGTAAATACAAAAAGAAAATATTTTCCAAATAGGCTCCTTTGTCATTTCTCTTTTCTATTTTTTCAAAATTGTTAAGAAAAAAATTTCTAAGTCCGAGATCAAAAAAATATACTTTAGGCATTTTAGTGAGTTCCTTTCTAATATTTTTATAGAACGGCCTGATAAAAGACAAATGGTATGACTTTGACATAACATACAGATACTCTTCCACGGTTTTGACGGCAATATCCAATGAATCCGCTAACTCACTGGCGTTGACTAGGCTACCCGTTTGATCGGCTAATATCCTCATTAGATTAAAATATTTAGCTTGATTTTTTACTCCGGCCTCCCTAATATCTTTTTTTATATAAGAGCTTCCAATCTCTTCCAAATAAATTTTTTTCAAATCATTATCCCCAGCCAAGCTAACCTTAGGATAGCCACCGTAAGTAATGTATGCACTCCAAAGCTCTTCCAGGTCTTTGTAATCTTTTGTTTTTAAACTCGATTTCTCAACCAAATCACCCCTCTCATTAAAGATTAAAAACTCTTCCCAGCTCAAAGGGAAGACCTCAAACAAAAACTTCCTGCCAACCAGGCTATCTTTAAATTTATTATCAATATAAAAACTCGAGGAGCCGGTAGCAATAATCTTTATTTTATCTCCTTTTTCATCATAGAGAAGTTTAAGAAAATTACTCGGGTCAGGTAAATATTGTATCTCATCCAAAAAAACATATTGTTTGGCTTTGGCCTCATCAATATATTCAAAAATATTAAAAGGATGCTCCTTAAAAGACTCGAAATACTCCGGATTTTCCAAATTAAAATAATAACAACTATTTCCCTTCTCTTCCAAGTACTCCTTTAACATCACTAGAATTGAGGTTTTGCCGACTTGCCTGGCTCCTGTTAATACGACAAATTCTTTTTTCTCCTCCAAAAAGCCGTCTTTAATTTTTTCATAGATTTTTCTAGGGTATAACATATTAGATATTTTTATACTTATTAAGTATAATTTTATCTGATAATTTATTACTTGTCAAGTATAAAAATATCAAGAAGCTCTTCGGTGGTGATGGCTAAATAGTCGGGTTCGGATAACTCAAGTTTTTCCTTTTTATGAAAACCCCAAGAAACGGCCACAGTGATCGTGCCCGCTTCCCGGCCTTCATAGATATCTCCGGTTGTATCTCCGATATAATAAATTTTACTATCCGGATATTTACCTTCTACCCGTTTGATTTTTTTGACCTTGCTTTTTTCTTTCTCTGCCCCAACCACCTCCTCAATCTCCTTAATATCATTTATCTTCAGGGCCTCTTCGATAACATAAGACAAATTGGAAGTAATAATCAGCAAGCGATACTGCCGAGATAATTTTTTCAAAACTTCCTTCATGCCCTCGAAAAGAGGGGCATCTTTTACTTCCCGGGCCAATCTATCCGCCATCTCTTTTAGTAAGCCCTCATAAACTTCCGGGCCGATCCCGTTCTCTTTAAGGCCTTGGAAAAAATTATGATCAAAAAACTTGGTAAATTCCTCTTTCTCTTTTAATTTTTCCAAATCGTATTGAGGCGCCAACTCATTATAGATTTCAATTACCAAATCCAGAGAATCCACAATCACCCCGTCATAATCAAAAATTATTATATCCATAG
>CAYRJF010000089.1:2260-3614 GCA_964424365.1 uncultured Gammaproteobacteria bacterium
AAATCCAGAGAATCCACAATCACCCCGTCATAATCAAAAATTATTATATCCATAGGAAAAAATAGGTATAAAAAGTAAAATAAGTAAAGTAAGTTACCAAACAAGAATTAAAATAGGTAAAATAATTGTTCACGTAAATTAATGCTAATTAGTCTTTGACAAAAATCCTTCAAATTAATATTAATTTTAGTTTAAAACTCATCAGAATTTTTTAACTCTTTCTTTTTCCAAATTATATTCTTGCCCCTCCTTTCTGTCTCCAAACATCCTTCGGATTTGAGTTTTTCCAAAACTCTTCTCACCTCGGCGGGCTTGAATTTGGGAGCGAAATCTCTCAGTTCCCGGGTACTAAACTCCTCGGGCATCCGGGTAAAAACTTTCCGCCTTAATTCATCTTCTCCCAAGTGACTTTTCCCTCTGGGGCCGGAACCATACTTGGCGGTTGAATCTTTAATAATATCGGTATATTTGTCTCTCCCTCGGGCCTTAACAGTGGCGAAAAAATAATAAGCCCAGATAATCGCTTGCTTCCGGCCTCCGGCGAAAACAATCGGCAAATCCGGATGCGAGGCCTGCATCTGCCCTACCGCCTTGGCGGCAAAATGACCGGTATAGGGCTTTATTTTTTCTTTATTTAACAAATCATTATACCCGGCTTCCACCACTAAAGCGGAATTAGCGCAATCTTCCAACTCGCTTAAATGCTGGTGAAATTTGTTTAAATTGCTCATCTCGGATATCAGATTATTCAAAGTTTTCCTCTCAATCAAGGCCAAAACTCCGTATTCGTCCTTAATGGCGTAATCTCCGAAAGGTAAACTTTCCTTAATCACCCGGGAGTTGGGAATTTTCCAAGGATATCTCTCCCCGGAGTCTATAAACACAGTCAAATCTTCCCGCCGGTTATAGGCAAGCTTATATTTGGGCTGGCGCTGACTCAAGCCCTGCTGGGTCTGCCAAAAAATCTGCTCATACTCTCCCTGCTTTTTTTTATAAGGTTTAACCAAAAATAAAAAACTGCAACGCTTGCATTTGGGTCTGTCCAAAACAACAGTTAGTCTTTTCCCATAGCCTTTATAAGTCAAAACTTTTACCTGCTCCAAAACCTCCCCGGTTTTCTCTTCCATGTCTTTTAAAAACCGCAGACAAAAAATATTTCCCTTGGTGCCGGGCCACTTGTCTTGGGTAAGCAAATCCAGAAGCACTTCCCGGCCTTGGGAGACAGTTAAACGATAAGGAAATTTCTCGCTCTCCATTTTTCTAATTGTCCAAAGGGTTTCCTCCTCCATAATTAGGGGTTGCTGATTTTTGAAAAAAATTAGCAGCCACTGAAAAATTATTTCCTTCCACTTCT
>CAYRJF010000090.1:0-3613 GCA_964424365.1 uncultured Gammaproteobacteria bacterium
GGTTTTGGGAGATCCTTGGTATAATGTTACTTATCCTGAAGAAATGGAGGGGGTTTTACAGGAAGCGGGGCCCCGTCTGGCCGTGGCCATTGGTTCCGCCATGAGAAGTATAAAATAAAATTAATTTATGTTTGATTTTTTAAAAAAAGAAAAAAGTCCCGAGTCTTCTGCAGAAGAAGAGAAGAAAGATAAAAAAACCCCGGAAAAGACAACCAAAGGCAAGTCCAGGGGCCTGAAAATGAATTTAATTCGGGATGAAGTGGTTAATGTTTTTGATTGGAGAAAAAACTTAATTGTTCTTGCCCTGGCTTCGGTTTTGTCTGTAGCCTTGGTTATAGCCGCCTATTGGGGGATTATTTGGTGGGGAGAAAAGCAATATAATACAGCCGAAACCGAGTTCGTCAAGGAAAAAGACATCAGTTCCCTAAACGAGAAAATAAAAAATTCCCGAAAAAAAATCAATGAAGAAATTTTGCCTTTTCAGAAAAAACTGGAGAAAACCGAGTCTTTATTAAACGGCCATATTTATTGGAATAAGTTTTTTAAATTTTTAGAAGACAACACTCTTTCCTCGGTGTATTTGAGCGGTTTTTCCGGAGGACTGGAAGGGGAATATTCTTTTTCGGCTCGAGCCCGGGACATTGAGGCGATTGAAGCTCAAGTGGATAAACTCTTGGAAAGCGAGTTTGTCCGTGATGCCTGGGTGGAGAAAGCAAGTTTGGGAGCCACCGAAGAAGGGTCTTCGGTTTCTTTTACTCTGAACATATCATTGAAAACACCTCAAGTTTTCATCAATTATTAATTAAACAAAGTTATGCCCACTCAAAGAGATTTTAAAACCGAGAGAGAAAGAAAAATTTTTCTAAAAAAAATAAATACTTTCTTGATTAAATATTTTAAATTTTTTGTTTTGTTTTTGGTTTTATTGGTTTTGGCTTTGGGTTATTTATTTTTACTCGGACCTAAATATAAGGAAATTCAAACTATGATTAAGCACTCCCAAGAGCAGCGTCGGGAAATTTTTTTGGCTAAGCAAAAAAAATTAAATCGCCTGGAGAGCTATATCGAATCTTACGACAAGTTTTCCTCCTTGGAAAAGGAAAAGATTAATTATATTTTGCCTAAAAAATATAATCAAGAAGAACTTTTTTCCGAGCTTAATTATTTAGTGGAAAAGAACAATTTAATTTTAAAAAATATTTCCGTTAAAGGCGGTAAAACCCAAGTTGAATTCGGTCAAACCAAAAAAGATATAGAGGCACGGGTTCAAAATCCGATTTTGAAAGCTCCTCCGGGAGTCCAGAAATACGCGGTGGATGTGTCGATTTTGGGAACCAATTATTACTCCTTAAAAAATTTGCTTTCTACCCTGGAGAACAATTTAAAGTTGTTGGATATAACTCAGTTGAATTTTTCCCCGGGCTCCAAGACGGTTAATTTAACTTTAATGACTTATTATTTAAAATAGAGTTTTAAAAATATGATTGAAAAAAACTTTAAAGAAGTTGTCGGATTCAGCCTTTTGGGTTTGATTATAATTGGAGTGTTTGTTTTTTTTCTCATAACTTTGGGAACGGAAGATTCCGGGTTTAAGATTACTAATCTGGGGGATTTTTCTTCAACCGACTCAGGGGATAAAAATACTTATCAAGAGTTAAACCGGGAAATTTTTCAAAAGGAGAAATTTAAAAACTTAAAAAAGAACTCTTTTGATCGTTCGCAATTTCAAGAAGGAAGCAAAAATCCTTTTAGGTCTTTTGAGCAATAAAATATTTTATGAAAGCCAATGATAAAAAATTGCTAGATTTGTTATTAGAAGATAATATTATCGGTCGGGATGAATATACTGAAATTAAGGAATTAACTGAAAAGCAGGGGCAAAAAGTAATTAATATTTTAGAAGGCAGAGAAATAGACAAGGAAAAAATCGTAAAATATCGCGCTCGAGTAGTAGGAATGCCTTATAAAAATTTGCTGGACCAAAAAGCGGATAACGAAATTTTGGAGATAATACCTCCGAAAGTCGCTGAAAATTACAAGACTATTTGTTTTGATCGAGAAGACAAGGAGATTAGGGTGGGGATGGTTGATCCTTATAATTCCAAGGCCGTGGAAGCGGTTAATTTTTTGGCGCAAAGCAAAGATTTAAAGCCCGAATATCATTTGATTTCCGAAGCCAGTTTTAACAATTTTTTCAAGCAATATCGCAATTTAAGGGAAGAAGTTTCCTCCGCCCTGGACATTCAAAAAGAGGCTCAGGGAGAAGGGGAATTAACCCTGGCTTCAGAGGAAGAAGGATTGGAAAGCGTCCAAACCGAAGACGAAAACATTAATGCGGCTCCGGTGGCTAAAATCGTCTCCGTGATTATTAAGCATGCTGTGGAAGGAGGGGCCAGTGATATTCACATAGAGCCCCTGGAAAAGGAAACCCGGGTGAGATACCGGATTGACGGAGTTTTAAAGACTTCTTTGAATTTACCTAAAAAAGTCCACAGCTATATTGTGGGTCGGGTAAAAGTGTTGGCTCGTTTAAAGATAGATGAAACCAGGGTTCCCCAAGACGGCCGAATCCGGTTGATTGTGGATAAGAAAAAAATTGATTTTCGGGTTTCCATAATGCCTCTTCGGGGTGTGGAAAAAATTGTAATGAGAATTTTGGATTTGGGCAAAGGGATTCCCGAACTGGAAGAACTCGGTTTTGAACATAAAGCTCTGGAGACTATTAAAAATAATATAAAAAAGACATACGGATTATTTTTAGTCACAGGGCCCACCGGATCAGGTAAGTCCACCACCCTGGCTTCTTTGTTAAGTATTTTAAACAAAGATAATGTTAATATTTCCACCTTGGAAGACCCGATTGAATATAACCTCAAAGGAGTCAATCAGTCTCAGGTAAAGCCGGATATCGGCTATGATTTCGCCAGCGGTTTACGCTCCCTTCTCAGGCAGGACCCGGATATTTTAATGGTGGGTGAGATTCGAGACACGGAAACCGCGGAGCTCTGTATTCACGCCGGTTTAACCGGCCACTTTGTTTTATCCACCTTGCATACCAACAATACGATTGATGCGGTGCCCCGTTTGATTGATATGGGAGCGGAACCTTATCTCCTGGGCTCAACCCTAAATACCATTATCGCCCAGCGTTTAGTTCGGAAAATTTGTCCTAAGTGTCGGAAAAAAATTAATCTTCCCGAAGGGTTTTTAAAGAAAATTGAAAAAGAAATGGGGGAGGTTCCGGGTGAGGTTTTAAGTGAGCGAGTAGAAGGTTTCCCCGGTAAAGAGAATTTGGCCCAGACAACATTTTATCGAGGCGAAGGCTGTGCTCATTGCGGAGGAAGTGGGTACAAAGGAAGGACGGCGATTATCGAAATTATAGATGTTACCAAGCCGGTAAAAGAAAAAGTGATGAGTAAAAAAGAAGTGTTAAAAATAGAAGATGTGAAGGCTGATCAAGATTTTATTAATATGAAACAAGACGGGATAATCAAAGCTATGGAAGGAAAAACCACCTTGGAAGAGGTTTTGCGTGTGATTGAAAGCTAGGCTTGTCGTAAAAGCGGATTTAAGCTATAATAAGGATATAAATAATAATCAAAGCATTTATGCA
>CAYRJF010000091.1:0-1973 GCA_964424365.1 uncultured Gammaproteobacteria bacterium
TCGTCTTTGCTTGCTCTTGTGGACTTCATAAAGCTCTTTTTTGGCAACTTTTGCACCTGATTTTTTATCTTTTTTCTCTAAAAAAAGCAAGGTTTTGGCGTATATCTCCTGAGCCTCTTCTTTAATTACTTCAAAGCCCTCTTCAGCTGATTTGAAAAGTATTATCAAACCGGCTAAAAACTTTAAATAAGCAACAGAACCGGCCTTGGGTTCAACCTTTCCCTTTTTACATTCATCAATTTTAAATTTGGTGCGAAAATAAGAACGCCTGAGTAAGATTCGCAGACCGGGAATAGAGACTTCGGCCAAATAAGAAACAAGCACCAGTCCGGCTACGGCATAGATAAGGTCAATCGCAATCATCCAGTAGCCAAAAATAGGTATCAAGAAAAAATTTAAAACCAAAATCAAGGCCAGGCCTAGGCTGGCCGCTAAGATACCTAAGAGGTAGTTTAGTAGTTTTAGCATAATATTTATATAATTTTTAATTTTGTAATTTTTGAATTTTTAAATAAATGTTAATTTTTAATATCTAAACATATTTACTTTTTTCTTTTTCGATTCTGGAAATGATGGTAGTTTAATTTTTGAATTTTGTAATTTTTAATTTTTAAATAAATTATAATATTCTAATTTTTAATTTTGTAATTTTTAATTTTTAAATAAATGTTAATTTTTAATATCTAAACATATTTATTCTTTTCTTTTTCTTTTCTGGAAATGATGGTAGTTTAATTTTTGAATTTTGTAATTTTTAATTTTATAAATAAATTATAATATTCTAATTTTTAATTTTGTAATTTTTAATTTTATAAATAAATTATAATATTCTAATTTTTAATATCTAAACATATTTATTCTTTTCTTTTTCTTTTCTGGAAATGATGGTAGTTTAATTTTTGAATTTTGTAATTTTTAATTTTATAAATAATATCTAATTTATAATATCTAAACAGCCGGCCGGTTCTTTGCACTTAGTTGTTATTTTAAAAATTAATATTTATGATTTATTTAAAAATTACAAAATTAAAAATTAAAAATTCTAATCATATTTTACCACACCCAACCAAAAACGCAAAAGTAATTCAAAAAATACTCATGATTTCAATTTTCATTATACCAAAATTCCAATTAAACAACAATAATAAAATTAACAATCACATTAAATCCTGCCTTCTTTTAAAAGAAACGGTTTTTGAATGATGATATTCTCCCGGTTCGTCTGTTCTGCAAATTTGCATGGCGCTAAGATTGTCTAAGTCTTTTCTTTGAAATCCATCTGATGCATATGGTGGTTTTTGTTCATTTTTATTTTTGCCACAACCCCAAGTCCCCCATTCATCTCCACAACAACCTCCGTCAGTCTCGCCTATTAAAATATATTCTTTTACACTGTCAAATTTTCTAATATCATTTGTAACGTCTTTTTTATAGGGCATCCAAGAAAAAATAACTATATCCGGACTATATTTTCTCAAAGCTTCCAAGTGATCCAGCTTTTCAAGCTTAAAATAGTTTCTTAAATTCCACTCGCCCGGCTCAGTGGCAATGACAACGGTTTTCTTTGGCGTTTTTTTCTCTATCTTTACTCTTAAAAAATGGGAAAGCTTGCCGTTTCCCGCTCCCAACTCAAGAATCGTAAGCGGATTTTTCTCGTTTTTCCCTAATTCATCAATTCTATTTACAAGATAACCAGCAAAAGCTTCCAGATATTCTTGATTTAAAAATTCAAAGACCGGATTATCCCTATTAAAACAAAAATTCCTCCACTGCTCCCAACTACCAAAGGATCTTACGACCTGTTCGTGAGTAGGCAAAAACCTCGGATCACACAGCTTCTCTCGCAACTCTTTCGGTGTTAATTTTCTTTTTAACCAGTGTGACATCCTTGTTCTGTTTAAATTTCACTGATAGATTAACAATCCTGTTAATCTATTTGTCACATCTTAAAATTTGATCTCATTTTGCTTCAT
>CAYRJF010000091.1:2073-3500 GCA_964424365.1 uncultured Gammaproteobacteria bacterium
ATTTAGGGCTTTGTCTAAAGTATCTTTGAGTGGCTTTGCCTTGAATTCTTTGAATTTAAAACCGACGTTTTCGTCAACAGTATCAGCCAGGCCTCCGGTGGCCCGGGCGACCGGGATGGTGCCGTAGCGCATCGCGATCATCTGCCCCAGGCCGCAGGGCTCAAAGCGAGAAGGCATTAGGAAAATGTCCGCGCCGGCGTAAATCTGCTGGGCAAACTTAAGGTCAAACATGATGTTAGCGCTGACTTTATCCGGATATTTTTGAGCCAACTTTTTTAACCTTTCTTCATATTTTTTCTCTCCTGTGCCCAGGAAGACGAATTGGCAGCCCCTGACCCCCTCTAGCTCCCCCTTGTTAAGGGGGAGAACTTGATTTTTATCCTCCTTGTTAAGGGGGAGAACCTGGTTTCTCCTCCCCTTTACCCTTCGACTTTGTTCAGGACAAGCAAGGGGAGCCCGCCTGTCGGCGAGGCGGGGATTAAGGTGGGATTCTGTTAATTGTATTAACTCCTCATCAATAAGCTCTAGGCCTTTCTGCCAAGCCAGGCGGCTAACCAAACCCACTAGAGGTATATCCTTGTCCCGGGGCAGACCGCATTTTTTTTGCAGATAAAGCTTGTTTTCCCGCTTTTTATTTAAGCTCTTAACTGAATAATTAACTTTAAGGTTTTTATCTTTTCTCGGATCAAAATAATCAGTATCAATACCGTTAATTATGCCGGTGATTTTATTTTTATTTTGCCTGATTACTTTGTCTAGTCCGGCGCCGTATTTGTGGGTGGCTATTTCCCGGGCATAAGTGGGGCTGACTGTATTAACCTTATCCGCGCCTATAATTCCCTGAACCATAAAATTTATATTGCCGTCCCGGGCGTCCCGACTCAAGGATTTTAAAGAATTCTTGGTCAAATTACCTGTGGATAAAACTTCCGGGTCGCTTTTGCCTTGGTAGTTCAAATTGTGGATAGTGTATAAAGTTTTATATTGTCCCCATTTTTCCGGATTCGCCTTGATTAAATCCGGAATCAGGGCGGTATGGAAATCATGACAATGAATAACGTCGGGCTTAAAATTCAAGTGAGGAATCACATTTAAAACAGCTAAAGAAAAAAACAAAAACCTCTCCGAGTTGTTGCCGAAATAAACTTCCTTTTTGCCAAAATAATCGTTTTGACCGATAAAAAACACCTCTACCCTACTCCCGGGCAACTTTGACTTCCAAAGACTAACGTATCTCTCTTTACCATCCGAGGCCACCTTGATTCTTTGTTTAACCTTTTTGAGATTATATTTTTTCTCATCAATTAGCCCATACTTAGGCATAATGACTTTAACCTCGCAACCCTCTTTTTCCAGAGCCGGGGGCAAACTGCCCACCACATCAGCCAAGCCCCCCACTTTGGCAAAGGGTGAGACTTCGGCTGAAG
>CAYRJF010000092.1:0-3437 GCA_964424365.1 uncultured Gammaproteobacteria bacterium
CTCTCAATTTCTTCCTTTTTATCCACCAACCAGCCCGCTCCCAAGCCCAAGAGACCTGTTAGGGCCGGCAGTAAAATAAAAAAAGCGGTGTCAAAAATCCAAAACCCTAAAATTCCCAAAACACCTCCTGTCACCAAGCCGATATAAGTAAAATAGTCAGCTTTGGTTCTCTCTTCTTGAGTGCCTAATTCAAACATATTTTATAAATTTATTAATTTATCCAGGATTTTTAATTCTTGGTCCAAATTATCATCATCCAGGGCCTCTTTTTCCGACTCTAAATACTCCTCAAATTCAGAGAATAATTCTTGATAATCTGAAGATACTTCCAAGGGCATTGATTGCCTTTCCCATTCCCCTAACTGAGGCGGAAAAGGAGCGGGAATAATTATTCCTTCCCCGCGCTCAATGCCGGGCACAATCGGCTCGTTTTCCGCTTCACTCACCCTTTCATCCCTTATCCAATTTTTCATTAAATCGGCGTAGCGGGACAAAGCCACTCCTTTTCTGATCCCGGTATTATCATAAAACTCCCCTTCTCCTTGCCAGGTTACCCGGGCTTCGTTTTGATAATTTTTGCCTGACCGATCTTCATAACTTACTTTTAATTTTAATTCCGGGTTATCAGATTTTTTCTCTAATTTTAAGAGCACTAACCCGCCCTTAGTTTTGCCCTCTTTGGTTTCCGAGGGAAACAAAGTATTCACTTTCATAATCTCGCCGGTAGCTTCGTTGGCTTCCGGAGAGCCGTATACTTTTTTAATATCATAACCATCCGCCTCCAGGGTTAAATTCAAATCAAACACCAGGGGCGTAACCATATATTCAAATTGCGTGTCCATTCTCTCTTTAAACTGACTGGGCGAATGGACAGAATAATAATTCGCTCCTCTGATTTTCGTAATCGCTTCCACTAACTCGGTATTAAAATCCACTCCGATTCCGATAAAACTGGAATAAATTTTATCCCGGGCATTATCCTTAGTCATCCCCAGAAGACCCTCTTCACTGGTGTTGCCCAGATTAGGCATAGCGTCGGTTAAAAAAATTATTCTATTTTCATACTTTTTTGGATCGGTTTTGCCCAAATCCTCAAAAAGCTCGGTCCCCTTTTCCATTCCGGCAGACATTCGGGTTCCGCCTCTGGGGGCAATTTCTGAAATATGCCCCTTAATGGCTTCCAGATTGGTTCTTTCCACCAAATTCAAGGGCTTGGCCAGGTGGGCGGAATTATCAAAAAGAACCATACCAAACCTGTCATCGTCTTTTAAATGGTCCAATAAAGAATTAATTGATTCTGTAGCCACCTCCATTTTTGATTTGCCCGCCACTTCTTCTTCCAATTCTTGTTTGTTTCCAAAACGATCGTAATAATACTTGTTAAAAGAGGAGCTCATAGACCCGGAGATATCCAAAACCACCACTAAATTTAGCTTTTTTCTCTCAAAATCGTCTTTTTTAAGCCCGGAATTAAGACCTACGGAAAGATAATAATCCTCCTCTCCGGAAAAAGGATCCGGGGAAACCGCCGTAGTATAGGAAGGACAAAAAAGTTCTTTGCACTCCTCGCTTTGCCCGGTATCAAAATAATAATCATAAAAAAGCCCCTCATAAGTTATATCAGTAGTTAAGGGCAGGTAATCATTTTCAATGTTGTCCCGGAAATTATTAACATCCTTGGCGCCGCCCGCGGAGAGGCCCAGATTAGAAGATTCCGCCATCTTTTGAGTGGCCATCGGAGCTCCGAAATTAGCTCCTCCGCTTCCCAGGCCAACCACGCTTCCCACTCTGTCCATTACCGATTCTCCTCCGTCATATTGCCAATCATCCTGCTTGGGCCAATCACCGGTTATCAAATCCTCATAAACCTGAAAACTAACCAAATTATAAGATAAAATTACCAACACAGCCGCAATTCCTACCGCCCCTAAAAAAAGCAGAGCAATAGAAAAATGATGATGCAGATAAAAATCTTTCAATTTTTCGGTTATTTTTTTCATGTTTTCGAGTTTTAATTGTTATATAAATATTTTAACACATTTATAAGCTTTTCCCAAGAAGACTAAAATTTCACTTTAACAAGCTTTCCTATTAAACGATTTCTTTGGGAACAAGTAACATCTATTATATCCTTTTGCCTAAATTTAATCTCAAAAAAATATTCGGTTTTACCTGTAATTTTACCGTTTTTTTGGTTTTCTATTATTACTTCAAGCTCTTTTCCTTTGAATTTATTACGATACTGACTCTCCAGGTCTTTACCTAAATTCCTTAAAACATCCGCTCGCCTCTTTTTCTCTTTTGGTAATACTTTCCCGCTTAAATTAAAAGCCGGGGTTCCCGGGTGGGCTGAAAAAGGAAAAACATGCAACCGGCTGAACTCCATTTTTTTTATAAAATTATAAGTGGTCTTAAAATCGGCTTTAGTTTCTCCGGGAAAACCTACGATTACATCAGTGCTAATAGCTATCTCCGGAATTTCTTTTCTAATCTCTTTTATTTTCTCCTTAAAATATTTAGTGTCGTAGGGGCGATTCATTAAGCTTAAAATTTTATCCGAGCCGGACTGTAAAGAAATATGCAGGTGATTACAAATTTTCTCGCTTTCTTTTAGGAGTTTAATTAATTTTCCAGGAATCTCGGTTACCTCGATAGAGCTTAATCTAACCCTGCCCAGTCCCTTTATCCGAATTATCTCTTCCAAGAGGTCAGCTAAATCATATTTACCCTCCTTCTCGGCCCCGTATAAACCCAGATGAATTCCGGAGAGGATAATTTCGGAAAAACCGGCAGCCACCGCTTGTTTAACTTCCTTGATAATGTCTCGGGAAGATCTGCTTTTTAGCTTTCCCCGGGTATAAGGAATAATGCAATAAGAACAAAACTGTTCACAGCCGTCTTGAACTTTGAGAAAATAGCGGGCCCGGTCTTCGGAAACTATACTCAAAGTAGAAATTTTTTTCCTCTCCAGATTAAATAATTTCAAAATCTCCCTGGCCAAATCCTCTGTTTTTCCGGTTCCCCAAACCAAATCAGCTCCCAACTTCTCTATTTCAGGCCTCTTTACTTCCACCACACAGCCCATAATCACTAACTTAGCGCCGGGATTTTCCTTTAATGCTTTACTAATCATTCTTTTACTCTTCCGGGCCGCGCCCTGGGTCACATTGCAAGTGTTGATGACTACCAAATCAGAGTTTTTATCAACTGACTTAAACCCCGTCTGCTCTAATAAGGCCTGCAACAAACGGGAATCATACTGATTGACCTTACAACCCAGAGTATAAATTTTAAACTTAATATTTTTCATGCTTTTATCTTAACCTGAATTTTATTTTTAATCAAAAAACCCTTGGTCTCCCAAGAGTTTAAAACCATATTCGAAATTCGCAAACTTTAAATAATCTAAATAATCATTTTAAAATTTTGTGACCGTA
>CAYRJF010000093.1:0-3373 GCA_964424365.1 uncultured Gammaproteobacteria bacterium
TAGCTTTTAGCTTTTAGCTTTTAGCTTTTAGCTTTTAGCTTTAAGATTCTAATATTCCGCGGAGTTCCGCGTATATTCAGCGTTGTTTCCGCGAATAGAATAATTTTATTATTCTATTACCAGTTATCCACAATTATACCATATTTTTCAATTGCAAACAAACTACTCCAACAACTTAAACTCTAACTCCTCTTCTCCCACTAACTTTTCCAATTTATAAATTAAAGCGGCCCGGGAACCGTTGGAAACATAATAATAATAATGTCCGTCTTCATTCAAGGGGTCTTGAGATAGATTTTTTTTTAGATATCCTTTATCTTTCAAATGCTTATTAATCCTCCGAAAGCACTCCCGACTCCCCCCATATAGTTCTTCCGGATCCGGGTCCCAAGATCCACAAACAGGGTAGCTTAATTCATCATCTTTATATATATTAAGAGCGGTTCTTAGTCTATCTATATCTGCTAGTCTGCGAGAATTACGCGCTTCAATCCGGGTAGAATTAAAATAACCGAAGGAAAAGATAATCACAAAAATTATCACAGCCACAACCACCAAAAACTCTAAAAAAGTAAAGCCTAATTGGCGGTTTTTGGCCAAGAAAAAAAGTTTTTTCCAGCTATACTTCATAAAAAACCCCTAATTTTAAATTTGGGTAGCGGCGTTATACATGGGAAGTATCACCGCTGCTACCATTATACCCACTCCTATACCCATAACTATAACAATTAAGGGCTCTAAAAGACTCATTAAATTACTGGTCAAGTTGGAAAGCTCTCGATCATAAAAATCACTGATTTTCTCTAAAACCAGACTGAGTTTTCCCGAACGCTCCCCTACGCTAATCATATGAGCAACCATAGCGGGTATGGTTTCATTTTTTAAAAAAACACTCGAAATGGTGTTGCCTCCTTTTACGGCTTCAGCCGCCTCCAGAAGAACATTTTGATAAATTTTATTATCTACAATTTCCGCCACAATTTCCAGACTGTGAGTAATCTGAACCCCTCCCATAACCAAAGTCTTAATAGACCGGGAAAATCTGACTAAATAAATATATTGATATAATTTTCCAAAAACCGGCAAACGTAATTTTAAATAATCCAGATAGCCTTTAGTGGCTTGATTCTGGGAAGCTACCTTAAGACCTCCGATTAAACCGGCAACAATTATTAAGACCAACCACCAAAAATTAGTTAAAAATTCGGAAATAGCGACCACAATCCTCGTAGCCAAGGGTAGGTCCGCATTTGTGGACACCAAAATGCTCGTAATCTGGGGAACCACCACCACCATCATTAAAATCCCTACGCCCAAAAGTCCCAAAAAAACTACCGCCGGATAAATCATAGCCCCCTTAACCTTGCTAATCATATCATAATTTCTCTCCATCTCATCTGCTAAGTAGTTTAAGACTTCATCCAAACGCCCGGAGGTTTCTCCGGACTTGACCACGCTAACATAAAATTGGGGAAAAACCTTGGGTCTTTTGGCCATGGCTTCAGATAAACGAGACCCTCCATCCACCTCTTGAGCAATTTCGGAAATAACCATTTTCAAAGTAATATTTTTAGTTTGCTCCCCGGCCACCTTCAAAGATTGAACCAAGGGTAAGCTGGCGGAAATCATTACGGAAAACTGCCGGAAAAAAATTACCAGATCTTTAATTTTTACCGGATTGAGTGTGGAAAGAATTTTAAGTTCCAAGCTGTCTGACTTGTTAACAACGCTAATATTTTTCAACCCTCTCTTTTGAAGTTTTTCTATTGCCGCCCTTTCATTAAAAGCATTAATCAAGTCTTGTACTCGTTTTCCGCTTAAATTCTTAGCCTTGTATTTATAAATAGGCATATTAAATTTGCATATCAAAATTCCATCGTTTTACCTCTTCCTCGTCCACCGCTCCATCAGCTATTAAGTCGCGGATTGACTTACTCATATTAACCATTCCTTCGCTCATGTGATTTTGAATGATATTATTAATTTGATAAATGTTATTTTCTCTAATTAATGATTTTACCGGGGTGTTTACAATTAAAAGCTCTATTGCTAAGGAAAGTTCGTTTTTTTTGTTAGGAATTAGTTTTTGAGCTAAAATTCCAATCAAAACATCTGCCAAAAAATAGGTTGCCGCTTCTTGGGGGCGCTGTTTTCTCAGGGCGCTCAAAATCTTTTCAATCGCCCGAACCGAATGCTCGGTATCCATTTCCAATATAACCAAACAATTTCCGGCCGCTAATTCCATTAAAAAAGGCACGGCTTTTTCAAACTCCTCTCTAAGTTCTCCCAGATAAACCAAGTCTACGTCTTCTTCCAGACAATTTAACAAACCCTCTTCGTAGCTTTGCACATCCCGACCTATCTCTCTCTGGTTAATTATGCTTTTTTTATTAACATAAATATATTCTATCGGTTTTTCCAAGGTTACAATGTAGTTCTTTTTTTGTTTGTTTACCTCCTCAATTACGCTAGCGGCTGTGGTGGTTTTCCCGGAGTTATTCGGCCCGGTTAAAACCAAAAGTCCGGAATTATATTGAATTAAATCGGAAAAAGCTGGGGGTAGACCTAAATTTTTTAAATTTTTCTGTTCCCGGGAAATATAATGAAACGTAACACTGGGATAATTTTTTTGATAAAAAATATTCACCCGAAAACGGTAGTCGCTTAAAAAATTTTTCACTACAATTAATTCTTTATCCTTTTTTAATTTTTCCAACTCCTCCTGACTTAAAAAAGATTGAATAATTTTCTCAATCTTTTCCCGGTTAATGACTTCTTCTTCAAAAGTAATCAACTCATTTTTTACTCTTAAAATAGGATAACTACTAACAGTCAAGTATACGCTTCTCGCCTTTTTTTGAGCAGCTTCCCGCAAAATTTTATCTAAAAAAATAGATGGCACCTCCATAAATTAGCTTTTAAAAGTTCTTAAATTATTAACTCCCTTTTTCCACCAAATCCTTAATTTTGCCGACTACTTCCGAAGGCATAAAATGAGCTTTAACCAAATAATCATCCGCACCCAGATCCAGACCCTTGTCCTTATCCTCTTTTTGGCTTAAATTGGTTAAAAGTATTACCGGAATCTCCGCGGTTTCTTTATTGCTTTTTAGCTTTTTCAAAACCTCGAAACCGTCCAGTTTAGGTAATTTTATATCGAGTAAAATAATACTGGGCTTCTCTTTGGTGGCCAGATTCCAGCCCTTCTCACCATCTTCCGCTATAACTACTTGAAAATTTTCCATTTCAAATTTAGTGGAATACATACTTAAAAGAAATGAATCGTCTTCCACTAAAAGAATTTTGATATCCTTATTTTGCATAAATGCTTTGATTATTATTTATATCCTTATTATAGCTTAAATCCGCTTTT
>CAYRJF010000094.1:0-3337 GCA_964424365.1 uncultured Gammaproteobacteria bacterium
GGGGTGTGTCTTCCCCTCTGGAGAGGGGTGCCCCGAAGGGGCGGGGTGTGTAACCTCCTTCACCTCCCCCACGCCATCCACATGACCCATTACAAAATGCCCGTCAATTCTCTCTCCCAATTGCAATGACTTTTCCAGATTAATCAAGTCACCTTCCTCTATCTCTTTAAACCTGGTTAAACGCAAAGTCTCAGGCATTAACTCTACAGTAAAACTGTCCCGCACTTTTTTAATTACAGTCAAGCAAACTCCGTCGCAAGAGATGCTGTCCCCTATTTTGATATCATTTAAAAAATTTTTAACCCGGATCTCAAAATAAACTTTCGAGGATTTTTCCCGCCGAGCTTTAAGCTCTCCGGTTGTCTGAACAATACCTGCAAACATTGATTTTAGATGATTTATAAACTTCCGGGATATAGGAATTTAAGCGTATAATTTCTCCAGAGTGGATTTTTTTAAGCTCTTCTAAATTTATTTCCTGGTCATAACCCAAAAAAATAACTCTGGGACTAATTTCCCTAATTAATCTGTATTTATCTTTAATATCCCCCAAAAACGCCTTATCTATTCCCGGGGTTTGACTAACTTTATTTAGTCTTCTCCCCTCACCTTGCTGGGGATAATTTCCTTTTATTTTTTTTACATTTTCCGCTCGGGCCACCACTACGTAAAGATAGTCGCACTTCTCTTTGGCTTGCCGGAAAAAATCCAGATGACCGGGGTGAAGATTATCAAAAGTTCCAAAGCAAATTCCGGTTAAAAAATTTTTTCTCGCTTCTCTCATAGATTTAAATCCCGGCTTCTTTTTTAAGTATCTTGGCCTTATCGGTTTTTTCCCAAGTAAAGTCCTTATCATTGCGCCCGAAGTGTCCATAAGCAGCGGTTTTTTTATAAATCGGCCTTCGTAAATTCAAATTTTCTATAATCGCCTTGGGCCGGAAATCAAAGTGCTTAGCCACTAGCTCGGAAATCTCTTTTTCCGGGATTTTACTGGTTCCGAAAGTATCCACATAAATTCCAATCGGCTCTACCACGCCAATAGCGTAAGCGACCTGCAATTGGCATTTCTCCGCCAAGCCGGCAGCCACTATATTTTTAGCCGCGTATCTGGCCATATAAGCTCCGCTCCGGTCCACTTTGGTAACATCTTTTCCGGAAAAACATCCTCCTCCGTGAGCGCCCACGCCTCCGTAAGTATCTACGATTATTTTTCTTCCGGTCAGGCCGGTATCCGCCGGAGGGCCTCCGACTACAAACCTACCCGTAGTGTTGATGTAAACTTTGGTTTTTTTATCCTTCAGTTCTCCCAAAACCGGATTAATCACTTTTTCTAAAATATCTTTCCGCAATTTTTTAGTAGTAACATCTTCACTGTGATGAGCGGCGATTACCACGGTTTCCACTCTTTTGGCTTCGCCTTTGTGATATTCTACCGTAACCTGGCTTTTTCCATCCGGCCTTAAATAGGGCAAGGTTTTGTCCTTTCTGACTTCGGTTAACTTTTTAGTTAAACGATGGGCAAGTATTATAGGCAGGGGCATTAGTTCCGGAGTCTCGTTACAAGCATAACCCCACATCAAGCCCTGGTCTCCGGCTCCCTGTTCCTTAAACTCTCCGGCTCCTTCGTCCACTCCTTGGGAAATGTCCGGGCTTTGTTCATGCAGGGTGGTTATCACCCCCACATCATCGCAACAAAAACCAAATTCCTGCTTGTCATATCCAATCTCCCTGAGCATATCCCTAACCACCTGTTCAATATTAACATAAGTCTCGGTTTTGGCTTCTCCTCCCACTAAAACCAAACCGGTAGTGCAAAAACATTCTACCGCAGACCGACTCGCAGGATCTTTTTTAAGCATTTCGTCATAAATGACATCACTGATTTTGTCGCAAATTTTATCCGGGTGCCCCTCAGTCACAGACTCAGAGGTCACCAGTCTGATTTCGTTAGTCATAATTTAACCCCTCGAATCAACAAATTAACTACCAGCCTCGCCGTGCTCAGCTAGGCAGGCAAATACTACAAATTTTCTAAAATGTTGTTTATAAATTTTCGTCCTTGGCAGATATGTCTGAAAAGATTTTTGTTGACTTGTGGGGATTTTTAATTTGTTTATTTTCTAATTTTTATTCAAAAAGCTAATAGCTAAAAACTGAAAGCTAAAAGCTAAATTAGGTTCCTATCTCCCAAGACCGGAGATACTTTTTCTGCTCCGGAGTTAGCTTATCAATTTTAATACCCATAGCTTTTAACTTCAACCGGGAAACTTTTTCTTCAATTTCGGTCGGCACTTCATAAACCTTATTTTGAAAGTTCTTACCCTTAAGGGCCACGAAGCGGGCTGACAAGGCCTGGGTGGCAAAACTCATATCCATTACCGAGGCCGGGTGGCCTTCAGCGGCAGCCAAATTAACCAAACGTCCGTCACCCAAAACATAAATTCTTTTTTTGCCTATTTGATATTCATCTACATTATTCCGAACTTGTTTTTTTACTTGACCGGCCAGATTTTTCAAAGCTTTTAAGTTAATCTCTACATCAAAATGGCCGGAATTACAAACTATAGCCCCGTCTTTCATAAACTTAAAATGCTCTTTATCTATAACATTTATATCCCCTGTTAAAGTGCAAAACAAATCACCCACCCGGGCAGCTTCGCGCATAGGCATAACCTCAAAGCCGTCCATAGCCGCTTCCAGGGCTTTAATTTCATCAACTTCAGTTACAATAACTTTAGCTCCCAGTCCCCTGGCCCGATTAGCAAAACCTCGCCCGCACCAGCCATAACCGGCTGTTACTAAGGTTTTACCGGCTATTAAAATATCTGTAGCCCTGATTATACCATCCAGAGTGGATTGACCGGTTCCGTAACGGTTATCAAACATATTTTTGGTTTTAGCATCATTAACCGCGATTATGGGCAGGGCTAGCTTTCCTTTGTCAGCCAAGGCCTTGAGCCGGATTACTCCGGTAGTGGTCTCTTCCATACTTCCCAGGACCGAGTCGGCCCAGTTTTGATATTTGGAATGCAACAGAGAAATTAAATCAGCCCCATCGTCCAGGGTAATTTGGGGTTTAAAATCCAGGGCTTCTTTCAAGTGTTTATAATAAACTGAGCGATTTTCTCCCCGGATAGCAAAGACCGGAATTTTATAATCCTTGACTAAAGAAGCGGCTATATCATCCTGGGTGGAAAGAGGATTGGAGGCACAAAGCAAAACTTCCGCCCCTCCAGCTTTGAGCGCTCGCATTAAATTGGCGGTTTCTGCGGTCACATGAAGACAGGCGGAAATCTTAAGCTCCTTAAGGGGCTTGTCTTTGCTGAATTCTTCTTTG
>CAYRJF010000095.1:0-3312 GCA_964424365.1 uncultured Gammaproteobacteria bacterium
TTATATCTATATTCATAAATCGTTAAATTCTAAATTCTAATCTCTATATTCTAAACAAATCCTAAACTCTAAAAAACAATTTGTTAAATAATATTGATTTAGAATTTTGTTTATTAAAATTTAAAATTTATTTAGTATTTAGGGTTTAGTGCTTAGAATTTTAGTAATTATAGGCTCTTTCCACGGCCTTGATATTTTTATTAATAATGCTTTTGCCTTTGTCTTCGAATTTTTGTTTAATTGCTTTTTTTAAAGATTCCAAGCCGAACAAATCGGTATTTTGGGCCAGGGCGCCCAGTATGGTGGTGTTGGCGAGGTTTTTTCCAAAGATATCCAAGGCGATTTTAGTCGCGTCCACGGTAAAAATATTTCCTTTAGGTAAATTAATATTTAATTCTTCTTTGTCCTGGGCGGTGTTAACTATGGCCAAGGTTCCCTTGTGGCACCCCTGGGTAACGTCCACGGTTTCCAGCAAGGTGGCATCCAGGACGATTAAAATGTCCGGCTCATAAACATGCTCTCGGATACGGATAAAGTTTTTATCAATCCGGGCGTAGGCCTCAATCGGAGCTCCGGTTCTTTCCACACCAAAAGAAGGAAAGGCCTGCGAGTTTTTGCCTTCCTGAAAAGCGGCGATAGAAATTAATTCCGAGGCGGTTACTACTCCTTGGCCACCCCGGCCATGTATTCTTATCTCAGTCATAGTATTTAAATTCAAAATGCAAATATCAAAAATCAAAGATATTTTTATTTTTTAATTTGTCATTTTGAGTTTTGACTTTTGAACTTTGAGTTTTTTATATTGTACCACAAAGAGCAGATACTTCAAAATTACTTTTTTTGTTCCTTGATAAGGCTTGTAATTATCCCCTCCATTATTTCATAAGGCAAGTCCCCGGAAATTTTATAGCCGTTGAAAAACCAGGTCGGAGTTCCGGCCACCCCCATTTCTTCTCCGTCTTTCATATCTTCCACAATTTCATCTTGGTATTTTTGGGACTCTAAACATTTAGAAAAAAGATTCGTGTCCAGCCCGGTTTGTTTGGCCAGAGTTACTAAGTTTTGGGGGCTGATTTTGCCTTGATTTTGGAAAAGCTTGTCGTGCATTGGCCAGAAAGCGCCTTGTTCTCCGGCGCAATAAGAAGCCAAACTAAGACCCAAAGACTCTTCGCTTTCCGGAAAATGCCTGAAAATCACCCTGACTTTATCTTTATATTTTAAGCCCAGTTTCCTGATTTTAGAATAAGACTCTCCGGAACGAGGACAGGTGAAATTGGAAAACTCCACAATGGTTAATCGGGGAGAAGTGGTTCCCAAAGAAAAATTTAAGTTGTCGCTTCCTTCCGGATCCGGATATTTTTTTTGATTTTTTAAGTGATAAACAATTTGATTTTGAAAATTATTTTCTCCTTCCAATCCTTGCCCTTGGTAGTTTTTAACTTCTCGGAGAATCAAAAAAGCGGCAAGCAAAATTAAAGCCAGGATTATTAAGAGGATTATGAAAAAAGTAATCGCCCACCAACGTTTGTACCATTTTTTAACCATTGTCTTATTGTTTATTATAAATTATAATGTAATTAAATGAGGTGTTATTTTAAGAATAACACCCCCCTAAATCCCCCCTCGAGGGGGGACTAAAGGGGGTGTAATTTTTAAAAATTTAGGCAGAACTCAGGATTAAAGGATTATTTTTATCATACCATTTTTATATGAATAAAAAAAGGGAACTGGAAAAATGGGAAAAGGAACTTGAAAAGAAAAAAGAGGAACAAGAAAAAAAGCGGAAAAAGAAAATGAAAGTGGATTCGGGGGGTTTGAGAAATTTAGCCAGATTTAAAGATAAGGGAAAATAGCTTTTGTTCTAGAAAATTGTTTAATACCTTAAGAAATTAGGAAATTGGGAAATTACTTTGATTACCAATTAAACAGGGCCTGCTGACTCGCGTCAGCGAGAAAGGTAATATTTAATTATTAAGAAAAATTATTTCCCTAAAATTAAAGAAGTGGAAGGAAATAATTTTTCAGTGGCTGCTAATTTTTTTCAAAAATCAGCAGCCCCTAAATAAGCTATAAGCTAACAGCTAATAGCTGAAAGCTAAAATAACAATGCATATTTTCTCCTGGAACGTAAACGGCATTAGAGCTGTTTTAAGAAAAAATTTTAAGGATTTTCTGTCCCGGTACACGCCGGAAGTTCTTTTTTTACAAGAAATTAAAATCGCCCAGAAAGATATAGAAAAAGAGGGTTTGGAGTTTTCCGGCTATGAAACTTATTGGAATCCGGCCCAGAGACCGGGCTACAGCGGAACCGCCGCTTTGGTGAAAAAAGATCTTTTAAAGAAAAACCCTCTTAAGCAGGTTAGCTCAATTGAGAAGGACGAGGAAGGGAGAGCGCAGTTTTTGGAATTTAAGGATTTTTATTTGGCTAATATTTATTTTCCCAATGCCGGCCCGGACTTGGGGAGAATGGATTTTAAAATTAAATTTAATAACGGGTTGTTAAGAGAGATTAAGAATTTGGAGAAGAACAAACCTTTTATTATCGGCGGAGATTATAATGTGGCTCGAGAGGAAATTGATTTAGCCCGTCCCAAGCAAAACGTGGGTAATGCCGGCTTTACAGAAGAGGAAAGGGCTTGGATGAACAAATTTTTAAATTCCGGATTTGCAGACACTTTTCGCAAACTTCATCCCCAAACCGAGAAATATACCTGGTGGACTTATCGCGCTCCCGGGGCCAGAGAAAAAAATATCGGCTGGAGAATTGACTATTTTTGTGTTTCTGATAGGATTTTAAAACGCGTGCAAAAAAGTGAAATATTAGACAATGTTCAGGGCTCTGACCATGCTCCGATAAAAATAAAAATTACCTAGGTGTTCTTTTAAAAGTTATAATCCGAATAATTCCGAATAAGTATCCAAATGCTTCGAATAAATTTATTAAGGAGGGGAAAATGAGTTGTCTAAAATGCGAGAAGGTTTTAAATGATTACAAAGAAAATGTTGTGCAGTGTCAGGATTGCGGACAGATCTATATTTTGTTCTGTTCTGTTTTTGAAAAATGCAGTCTGGATGTCAATGGCAATGGAGAGTTTGTGGCCCGCTTAGAAAAAGGTCCGGAAATTACAATTAATCCTGAGGAATGGGCTTTGATGGAATCGCAGCCCGATATCGACCTCGAAGATAAGGCGCCCACCAGGCAGGCGTTGCCTTTTACCGGAGAACTTAAGGAGGGAGAAAAACCGCCTATGAGAGAGGCTTTACCGTTTCCCGGACGAGTTAACCGGGATCATTGAAAACCGATTTAAAAAA
>CAYRJF010000096.1:0-3266 GCA_964424365.1 uncultured Gammaproteobacteria bacterium
TTAAAGATCAAAAATTACTGATTAGTTCTGAAATAATATCATATAATCAGGTTTTTGTCAAATTTTTTAATTTAATCTATTTGTTTATTTTTTTTAATTGGTTTATAATTATAGTAAATATTGCTTAAGCTGTTTAAACTGTAACTTATATTTACCAATGAACCCTCTAAAAGGAATTAAAAAAAGTCCGGAAAAGAAAAAAACAATCATAGAATTATTAAAGGCCGTAAGGATAGCTCTGGCTATCTGGTTATTTTTTTTGATCTCTTTTCTCTTGGGTTATTATGTAAATTTCTGTGAAATTTGGCCCTATAAATCAATCTCGGAAATCAATAGATACATTTTGGGACACCCGGGAGACCCTACAAGTTTACTGGATAAAATTCTAAATGACTTAGAAATTAAGCCGGCTCGTTTTATTACCGAATTCGACTTTGATTTAAGTAAATTTGAAAAAATTTCCGGTATTCCTTTAAATAGCAGAAGAGAAGAACCCAGAGTATTTCTTTCCCCTAAGGCCACGGAGGGCTATAGAGTTTTTTATGGAATTTTTGATTTCTCGGAAAAACTACACGGAGCCCTATTATTAAATCCAAAAGGCAAATTAAAAAACTACTGGCCCCTAAGCCATAATAACGGAAAGTGGGAAAATATGCCGGATAAACTGCTTTCTCCTCACGGATTTCAAATAGCGCGGGACGGATCCATAGTCGCCACCGCCGACAACTCACATACCTTAAACAAATATAATTACTGTGGCGAAGTTGTTTGGAGGTTAAGAGGAACTTTTGATCATGCTATTTCTTTTACTGATAATCAAAAAAATTTTTGGGTACTAGGTAAGACTGTAGAGGATTATAGCTCCCCTAAAAAGTACAGGATATTAAAAATAGATTATCAAAACGGAAAAATTTTAAAAAAAATCGCCATTGACGAATTAATAAAGAAAAATCAAGAAATAGATCCTTTTAGGGCCAGGCAAATAAAAAGATATAGCCCGGCTCATCTGGCAGAAGGAGATCCTTGGCATTTGAACGATGCTGAAGCTCTGCCTCCCAAATTTGCGGATAAGTATCCCCTGTTTAAGGCGGGAGATTTGCTCTTAAGCTTTCGAAACTTAAATTTAATCTGCGTAATTGATCCTGATAATCTGAAAATTAAATGGTGGAGACAGGGCTTAACCAGAACTCAACATGACCCTGACTGGAATTCTCGAGGCACAATTACTGTTTTTAATAACAATATGTTGCGAGAATTTTCCAATATCACTGAAATCAATCCTAACAATTATAACTACTCTTTTCCTGTTAAGGGCGAAAATTATAACTTTTACAGCCAAATAAGGGGGAAACATCAATTACTAAATAATGGGAATTTTTTAATCACTTCTTCTGAGCAAGGTAGAGTATTTGAGGTTAACCCTGAGGGAGAAATTGTATTTGAATTTTTTAATTTATATAACAAAGAAAATAATGAATATCTTTTGATTTCCGACTCTGAATATCTTCCTCCTGATTATTTTATTAATTTACCAAAGTGCGATAAATAAATTAAAAATATGCGTAAATTTTTATTCCTTTATCTTTTATTATTCCTAGCTTTCTGTCCTAATATCGCTCAGGCCTACATAGGCCCCGGTTTGGGCGCCGGGGCCTTAAGTTTGATTCTGGGTATCATCTTTACCGTTTTTTTGGCAGTCTTTGGAATTGTTTATTACCCAATCAAAAAATTGGTACTGAAAATTAAAAAAACCGTTAAAAAATGAGTCTGGAATACTATCTAATTAAAGTTTTACTGCTTAGCCCGGCGATTTTTGTTTTGCTGGGACTCTTTTTCAAATTCGAGGTGCTAAAAGATCCCCGAGAGCTTCAAAAAAACATTAGGAAAACCTTTAAAGTTGTCAGGGACCCAAACCTGCCTGACCCAAAAAAACAAAAAAAGATCAAAGAGTATTCTATTAAAAACCTCATATTGATAATTAAAACAGCCCTGAGTTTAACTCTTCTTCTAATTTCCTCCGGCTTGGTCTATTTTCTCCTCGCTTTTCCCTACTATCAAGGCCTGGAAATCTCTGCTCGCGAGCTTCTTAAGCTGGATACCCAGGTAATTATTTTTTTACTGGCCATAATTTATCTTCTTCTCTGGCAAAGGATCAAAAAAACCAGGGAGCGACCCCGAGATTATACTTTTACCTCCCGCTTGCTCCACAACCTGATACTTAACAACCCTCTAATCTTAAAAACCTCTTTTGATTTAGAGTCTTTCAAAAACAAAGACAAAACAAAAAAAATCAATCCGGAAAATCCTGTTTTTGTAGCCGGGCTGGCTCGCTCCGGAACCACTGTTTTATTAAAAATTCTCTACTCGTCGGGCAAGTTTGCCAGTTTAACTTATCGGGATATGCCACTCATAACAGCGCCCGGTACTTGGAGAAAAATTTCTTCCCTGAACAAGCTTAAATCAAAGTCAAAGCAGAGAGCACACGGAGATAATTTTTTGATCAATTATGACAGTCCTGAGGCGCTGGAAGAAATTTTTTGGCTGAATTTTTCAGAAAAAAAATACACTTTAAAGGACCGACTGGAGCCCCGAGAGAGCTTACCGCCGGAACTTATAAAAAACTATAAAAAATTCATTTCTAACACAGTTATCAATGCTCAAGAAAAAACCGAATCCTCGAACTTAAGATATTTAGCCAAAAACAACAATAATCTGCTCCGCCTAAAAGCCTTGAAAGAAGCGCTTCCCGCGTCAACAATCATAATTCCTTTCCGAGATCCCCTTACCCAGGCCTCGTCTCTTTTGAATCAACATCTTAATTTTATAAAAAAACAAGTCGAAGACCCCTTCATCTTAAAATATATGAACTGGCTGGGTCATTTTGAGTTCGGCTCAAACCTTAAACCCTTTAATTTTAATAACGACTTGATTGCGGATAAACAAAGTCCTGAAAACCTCAACTACTGGCTTTCTTACTGGAGACAAGTCTATGAATATGTATTGGATAATTACGAAGGCAAGGCCGTTTTTCTCTGTTATGAAAAAATCTGTAAAAATCCCCGAGATGTCTTGGAAAAGCTGGAAGAAAAACTTGTCTTGGAAAAAGGCGTTCTGACCGAAAAAGCGCCTGAGTTAAGACCGCCCCAAAAATACAGCCCTAAAGGGGTGGAGAAGAAAACATTAAATCACTGCCGTCAGTTATACCAAAAACTTCTCCAAAAAAGTATATAAAAACCCCTTGAATTATTAAAAGGGGTTTTATATTT
>CAYRJF010000097.1:0-3262 GCA_964424365.1 uncultured Gammaproteobacteria bacterium
CCGGAAGGACATCCGGCCGAGCCTCCTCCTGGTGAAAAAGGAAAATCGGGATAATCGTGAAAATTATAATCATAGTTGTCTCTAAGCTCATAAATTTTGTCATCAAACTCTGTGTTCGCGGCAAAATAAATCCCTCCCACGGAAGAATTGATATTTAAATCTTTACCTAAGTATAGATTATGTGGAAACTCCACATCCCCGGACCGGTCCCGGAAGATCATTTGCGTGTCCCCGGGCTCCCGGGTGCCGGTCATAAGCTTATGCTCTCCGAATTTATCAAAACCGTTAATGTAAGTTCGAGCCCCTTTAATAGCCAGGTGGTTGCGATGCACCAGAGTTCCTCCGGGACCTAAATAATAATTACTGACATTTCCGGGATACTTATTTAGACATTGTTGCCTTAGGTTATACTCCCGAATCGCTCCGCACTGGATCTCCTTTAAAGAGTGTTTAGCATAACAAGCCGACCTCTCGCTTTCCGTCTCCCTGTCCTCACAATCCGCCTCGGTTCCGAAAAAGGAAAAAATCTTTTTTCCGGATTGATCGCATCGGCAATGAGAACAATTAACGGTTTCGGAAATATATTCGGTTTCATAGTGCTCTTTTTCCAAACATTCTTGATCCGAACAATAACGAGCCTGCCCGGTCTTGATTTGAGCAAAATCAAAAACAGCCCAAAAAACGGCTGAAAAAAACAAAACTACAGCCAAAGCTACCAAGAGTGTGTTTTTCTTTGAAATTAACATTAAATAAAGCGTAATCCGTAAACCGTAAATGGTAAACGGTAAATGGCAAGCAATCACCTTAAGAATGATCACTGGAAAATCTTGGAAAATTATCCACAGTGTGCTATTATTAGAATAGCATATTTTAGTTAAAGCTCAAAGGTTAAAACTCAAAAGTTAAAACTAAAACTCAAAGCTTTAAATTTTAAATTGTAATTTTGCACTTTGCACTTTGAGTTTTGAATTTATTTATATTAAATGTTTTCAATTAAAAACAATTTAAAATTACTTCTACTTCCCGCTAAAATTGGTCTCGGTGCCCTATTCTGCTCCACCCTGCTTTTTCTAAACCCGGCTGACATTACTGCCAGCGGGGTGGTTTTCGGGGGTAAAGTCGTGGCTATGATACCCAGTTCTATTTGCGCAGACCCCTTAACTGCCGCGTCTTGTGTACCTTGCGGTTTAGGCACTTGGGACAATGACCTTATTGCTCCGGTTTATGGAACCGCTCCGGGTTCGGTTCCTTTTATCTGCCAAACTGTGGGAGTACCCGCTTTTGGAACCGCGCCGGTGTTGATACCCGGAGCAACTGTTTTTGGAAGCGCTCCCACTCCCTGGTTATTCAGTAATGACGGCTTAGTTTTTAATGTCTGGGGACAGTGGCAATAACATTTTATGACTTTATCTAATAAAAAAATTTATCACTTAAGTGTTTTTTTAGGGCTTATTGCTTTGTCCTTGCTTTATTATCACGCTTTTATCACAGCCGGTAATTCTTTTTTGGGAACAGTCAGGGGAAAAATTTTACTGCAAGTGGAAGATAAGGGGGAGGCCTGGTACGTGGACCCTAATACTGACGAGAGAATGTATCTAAAAAAACCGCGCGACGCTTTCTACACTATGAAAACTTTGGGCACCGGGATTACTAAAGAAAATCTGAGTCGAATACCTATAGCCGAAGCCAACTTGGAGGGAAAAGATACTGACGGAGACGGACTTTCCGAGGCAATTGAAAACGCTCTGGGAACCGATCCGGAAAAAAAAGATACAGACGGAGACGGCTACACTGACAAGGAAGAAATCTTGAACAATTACAACCCCCTGGGCGAAGGAAAAATGCCCATAGACGAAGCTTATGCCCGAGAACACGGGGGAAGAATATTTTTGCAAAGCGACCAACACGGCGAAGGTTGGTATCTCAACCCGGCTGATAATAAAAGATACTTCCTGGGAAGCCCTACAGACGCTTTTCGGGTGATGCGCTCTACCGGATTGGGGATAAGCAATGAAAACCTGGCCCGGATACCGGAGTATAAACTGCCCACAGAGGAAGAAAATGACACTGAAAGTGAAAACCAAAATCAAAACAACAACCCCGGCGAATATGATTCCAATCTAAAAAGATACTCTCAGGATAAGTTCAGTTTCCGATATAACCCTTTGTGGAAAATTCTCAGGAGTCAACCGGAAAACAACCTGGTTATGCTGGGCAATTATAACCGGGATCCTTTTTTAGAGCACAAGGGCGTAATCACCGCTATTTATATAAAAACAGATCAAAGCCAAACCGCTGAAACTTTTGCTATGGAATCCCGGCCGTATTACAGAAAAATAAAAGAAGAAAATAAAACCATCAATAATCGCGCGACTATAAAAGAAATTTTTAAATATTCTGAACTGGATAACAATTATGAAACCAATTACATCATGCAGATAGATGAGGATGAGTTTTTCAATCTCAGAGTTATGGGCCCCACGGAAAACGCCTACAGCGGAATCGCCCAGACTATTTTAGAGACTCTGGAGGTGAAATAAGACGGTAAAACATTTCTAAAATAATTATTGACTATCGTCTTATTATTTGCTAAAAACTAAATAAATAAATTAAAAACATATGAAAAATCAATTATTTACAGCCTATATTGAACAAGACGAAGATGGCATGTTTGTCGGTTCTATTCCCTCTGTTCCCGGTTGCCACGCACAAGGTAAAACCCAGGAAGAAATGCTTAAAAATTTACAGGAGGCTCTGAGTCTTTGTTTAAGAAACTATGACAAACGGGAAATAGAAAAAACCAAATTTATAGGAATACAAAACTTAAAAATTTCTCATGCCTAAGCTTGTTCCCATAAAACCAAAAAAATTTATCAAAATTTTGGGGAAGCTTGGTTTTGAAAAACGTGACGCCTTGGGCTCTCACGTTTTTTTTAAACATCCTGATGGGCGAACCACGGTAATACCGGTAAGCAAAGACGAATTAAGCAAGGGCTTGCTTAGAAAAATATTAAACGACATTAATCTGCCAATCAAAAAATACGAAAAACTAAGAAAAAATTCTTAGACCTAAAAATCATCTACAAAAAATCCTAGGATAAATCCCCGGGATTTATCCTAGGATTTTTTGTAAGAAACTCTTAAATCTTTCGTTCTAATTCACCCACTCTTTTCTTCAAATCTGAAATTGATTTTTCAAACCTATCATGGGCAGACCGATTAGCCGCCAACTCGGCGTGGAAATTATCAAACTTTTTAGCCA
>CAYRJF010000098.1:0-3216 GCA_964424365.1 uncultured Gammaproteobacteria bacterium
TATATTATAATTTTTTTAATCTTCAAGGAAAGGAGGAGGAAATATATATTTAAATATATATTTCCCCGCTCCAATTTTCAAGCAAAGATCAATCAAGTGGCCAAAAGCCAATAATTTCTTTCTTCGTAAGACCTATCGGTTAAAGACAGCTCCCGGAACCCCAAATCACTGTAGACTCTCCTGGCCGCCAAAGCCTTCTTATCCGTCCTTAAAAAAATCTTTTTAACACCTTGATAAAGGGCCTGTCCCACTAGAAGTCCGGTCAAACTTTTACCTATTCCCCTACCTCTGTAGCCGGGACTCACTCCAAGCTCATCAATGTAGAAAGCCACCTCTCCGGTCTTAAAAAATTTTCCTACCTCCGGATTGGATGCTATTTCAGCCAACTGATAGGAATCAATCCGATACCCCCAAGTAAAGCCGATTACCTCGAGCTTTCTGCCCCAGGAAAAAGACAGAAAACCGGTAGCTCCATCCTTGGCCATTTCCTTTTGCAAATCATCCTTGACTCCGGGAATCGTCCAAAAATCTTCGTTCCAAGGCGGTTCCTTCCAAATTTGGCAATAAAGGGATGCACACTCCTCTAAAAAATCTTCGCCTAAATAATTAAGGTTTAAAGAACAAAAAAGAACAGTTGCCTCTACGTTTGGTTGTAACATTTTCTTTTCCTTTCGTTTTTATTTTGGTTTAAAAAAACCTTCCCGGCCGGGAAGGGAATAAGATAAACCAAAACAAAATTTATCACACTCCTTTCCCGGTCGAAGAAGAGTTGTGATGATGAGATTTTTGCCTGTCCAAAACTAAACGATACCCGCCCTTGCCGCCTCTTAACCAGGAAGCGACCCGAGCCACAGTGGTAGTACTGGTTTTTAATCTCTGCGCAATTTTGCGATATGGCTTTCCTTTATTAATAAGCTTAACTATTTGCCATCTGTCTGTCATATCTTCTATTTCTTCCACAGTACAGAGATCCCGGAAAAAAGCCTCCGCTTCTTTAACAGAATTCAAACTCAGAATCGCTTCAAATAAACTGTCGGTTTTTTTGTTGAATCGAAAATTTTGCATAATTTATTTTTTGTATTATTGTATTAACACATTAATACATATAAAAAAACTTGTCAATAGTTTTTAAAAATATAGAGGTAAACTTTGAAACCTCTATTAAAAATACATAAAATTTTTATTCGTTTAATCAATTAAAGATTTAAAAACAATAAAAAAACTTTTGGAATATCATTAAGGAAAATCATAGAGACTCTGAGTATGAAAATATTTTTGATTGTGCTCGTAGAAAAAATTTTCTCACAGAATCTATTCTGTTATAAGAAATTGGGCAAAAAACCCCCAAAAAACCAACAATTAAACAAATATAAAAATGGAAAACCCTGTTTAAAGGTTTCCCATTTTTAAATCTCTCGTTTGTTAAATTAAAATAGTTTTTACCTTTTTTATTTTCTCAATTATAAACCTTAAGACAATTTTCTTTTTAGTTCTGAGGCAAAGATTTTTTCAAAATCCTTTATTATCAGGTGCGTGGAAATGGGCAAAAACTGTTTTAGCTCCCGAGAATAATTAATTTCTGTTTGTTTAAACACTTCTTCCACTTTTAATATTAAAATCTTTGAGTGTTTCGGGGCCATCTTGCTGACAAAACTTTTTTTGTGTTTTTCTCAATTCTTTTGCCTTTACTTTATATTTAATGTGGATTCCTGTTTATTTCGATTTTTCATCCGCGGAAGAGACGAACGATATTCGGGTTTCTGTTTTTAATACGTTAAAAATCCCTCACTTTCGCTCCAAATTTTTCTTCCAATTTCTTAAACAGATTATTTTGTAGTTGATCCACCTCCTCAGATTGTAGAGTCCTTTCTTCCGACCTATAGGTTATATGAAAAGCAAGACTCTTTTGTCCTTCGCCTAACTTGCTTCCTTGATAAACATCGAACAATTCCACTTTTTTAATAAGATCACTAAAATTCTCTATTTCTTTATTGATATCATTAAACAATGTTTTAGCATCAACCACAAAAGCTAAATCCCTTTCCAAGGGTGGATATTTACTCAAAGATTGATAGGTAGCCCGTTTTTGCCGGGAGAGCTGTACGATATCCTCGAATCTTATCTCCGCCACCGCCGTTTTTTTCTTGATATTCAAGGACTTTAACGAATCCTTTCGCACCTCTCCCACCACTCCGACATCCTTGCCGTCAGCCAATATTTTGGCAGTCTTTTCTCGCGGTGCCCATTCCAAAGGAGACTCCACGGGTTGAAATTGAACACTGATATCAAAATAATCCAGCAAATATTCTATTTTTCCTTTAATCCTGTAGAATACATCCTCCTTTTCCGAGCCTTCTACCATACCGACTATCAACTCTTGATGAGGTAGCTTCTCTTCATTTGAATTATTCTTGTGCAGGGTGCCGGCCATATTCAAATATATATTACCTATCTCGAACATGGAAATGTCGACATAATTGGCCTGATTTTGTCTAATATTATCCACTAAATTGACCATCAAATTCTGCCGCAATAGAGTATGGTGATTACTAATAGGGTTGGCCAATCGAATATATTCGGAAGGGTCCAAATTGAGCATTCTCAATTTTTCTTCATTGGTAAAGGAATAATTATAAGTCTCGGACATATCGGCCCCTTCGGCCAGAACATTTTTAATCTTCCTTTCTATATTCCTTTCAAAGTTAGGTTCCGGAGATGCTATAATCAATGTAGGTTTAGTAGGGGGTAAATTATGATAACCATAAATCCTTACAATCTCTTCCATTAGATCCTCTTTTATGGAAATATCTTTTGTCCCTCTCCAGGTAGGAATGGTAACCCGCAATGTTCTATCACTATCTTCTTGTTTTTCTGTTTTGAAACCCAGTTTAGTTAATATATCCACCACCTCTTCTTCTATTATCTTTATGCCAATAAAATTGTTTACCTCATTCAAATCCAGCTCTATAGGGCCTCTATCTAAATTGAATTCATTCTTTCTATCATTTTCCTCAGCTATATCAGTCAAGGCGCTGGTCAGTTCCGCTTCCGGGCATATTTCCCGGATAAGCTGTTCACATCTGGCCAGAGCTATGTCCAACAAATAAGGGTCCAGGCTCTTTTCGAACCTAGTAGAAGAGTCAGTACGGATACCGATTTTTTGAGAATTCTTTCTTATATGAATAGGGTTGAAATTGGCGGCTTCCAGTATCACGG
>CAYRJF010000099.1:0-3122 GCA_964424365.1 uncultured Gammaproteobacteria bacterium
GGGTTTTTTTCGCGTTTTTATTTCTCCTGATTGTTATGCCTTTTGTTAGTAAGGAGTTTTTAAAAATTGATAAAAATGACTTAAAACCGATTTTAATTATCGGTCTTTTGATTGCCCTCCAAATCAGTTTTTTTAATATTGCCATGTCCATAGCTCCGATTGCTAATGTGGTAATTTTCTGGAGCGTAGCTCCGTTTTTTGTTTTTATTTTCTCCACTCTGTTTCTAAAAGAAAAAGTAAAAAAAGAACATATTTTGATTTTTTTGATCGCTTTTGCGGGTATTTTAATAGCCAAACCCTTATCCGGAGGAGATGCCTTGGGTAATGTTATCGCTCTGGCTGACGGAGCAATTTATGCCGCTCTTGTCACCTACATGCGCTACGAAGGAAAAACCGACACAGCCAACCATGTTTCCTGGTATATGCTTATGGCCTGCATTTACCTTTTACCCGCTTTGTTTATTTTCGGCCCCGGAGATTTTACTCAAACCATTTATTATGCAACTCTGGGCCTAAACATTCCGGTTATTGTTTGGGTGGTCTGTCTGGGTATGATCTCCACCGGAGTGGCTTATTTCTTTATCAGTTTGGTACTAAAAAAAATCAATGCCAGTGTTTACTCTTTGGTGGACATTATTGTTTCCCCGATTGTGGCCGGATTTTTCGGCTATCTAATCTTTAATGAAATGCCGGGAAAAAACATGCTTTTTGGTGCCGCCCTGCTCCTGCTTTCCGGCTTCTGGCTCTCCAACTATATGTCCGGAAAAAAAAGTCATTGGTATAATAAAATAATCAACCGCTTTACTTCCAAAGAAGAGCTCCTGGACGGCGAAAACCCCTTGGTGGAGAATAAGCAGGTGAAATAGAATTTAGAATAAAGAATTTTGAATTTAGAATATTTTATTAAAACTTAAAACTTTTTAAGATAGAATATTCGGCTCCGCTTTTTTTCAATCTGCTTTCCATAATTTCCAAAGAATCAGCCCGTATCTGTAAGTTCATCTCTTCTTCTACAACCGGCCTCTCCTCCGGCTCAATCCGACTCCAGACCAAGGTGTTTAAACGAGTCAGGGTTATATGAGGGGAAAAATCTCGTTTTTCCCGGGCAAAATAAAAACCCTCCGCCTTTTCCATGCCCTTGTCCAGTGCTTTTTTTAATTGGCTCAACTCCTGTGTGGGTTCGATTTGAAGCCAAATCATCCGAGGAGGAATTTTCCCGGGCGGTCCGTAAATAGTTTTGGTTAAATTAATCTCTAAGCTTTTTTGTCCTTGTATTGCTTCTTCTACTGCCTTATACAGATTCTCCAGTTTTTCTTCCTTAATATTACCCAGAAAAGCCAAAGTTAAATGAAGGTTTTGCGGGTCCACCATCCGAGACACACTCTTGCCCGGCAGGGGGCAAGCCTGATCCAGCTCATAGCCAACTCGATCCTGATAATTTTTTATCTCTTTTTTAACTTCCTCTGGTAGGTTAATGGCTAGAAAAATCCGTTTAAGCATTTTAAATATTAACCCCCTCTATTTCTCCCCCCTTAAAAAGGGGGAGATTAAGTGGGGGTTATTTATTGTTCTAAGATTTTATTTCAGAAGATCTTTTAAATCTTGTCCTATGTCATCTCGGTCCTGGGCGTATTTTAAGATTGCTTTTAAGTAATTTAAGGGGTCTCCGGTAGTTAACCACTCTCCGTCCTCTACCTTTTTCGCATAAAAGTCACCGTTTTTATTAATATATTCTTTAATTGCATCAATTAGCCACAACTCATTACCTTTACCCAAGGGTGTGTTTTTTAAAATATCAACAATATCCTGATTTAAAATCATTCTTCCGAAAGCGGCCAACTGACTGGGAGCTTCCTCAACTGAAGGTTTCTCAACAATATCTTCCATCTGCATTGAATCTTTTTTTAATTTAACCACACCATATCTATCCACCTCGCTCTTTTCCACTTCCTGAACACCAACCATCGGTTTGCCTAGCTTGTTATAATCTTCCACCATGGCCTTGCTAAAAGAAGTCTTTGACTTGACCAAATCATCCCCAAAAACAAAAAAGAAGGGCTCGTTTTCCACTAAACTGGCGGCGGACAAAACCGGGGTTCCGTTTCCGTAAGGACCTTTTTGCCGAACGTAAATAAAATTAGCCATCTCGGAAATCCGGATTATTTCTTCTTTCCGTTTTTCCTTGCCTCCGTTTTCAAGCTCCTTTTGCAAAGCCCAGTTATAGTCAAAATGGTCTTCCAGGGGTTTTTTATCCCATTTGGTTACAAGGATTATATCTTTAATCCCGGCCTCCACGAGCTCCTCAACCACCAACTGAATAATCGGCTTATCCACTATGGGAAGCATTTCCTTGGGCATTGATTTGGTGGCCGGCAACAACCTGGTCCCTGACCCGGCCACGGCAATAATCGCTTTTTTAATCTCCTGCATAAATTTAATTTAATCGTTAAATTTGGTCGCGTTGCAGTCTGCCGGCAGGCGACTGCAACGGTTCAAAGGTAGAACAATTTCTTTGATTTTATTTTAACATTTATTCCTTGTTCCTAAAAACCACAGTACACAATTTGAGACTTCAACTTAGTCAAATTTCTAAAGCCATATATACGGGTGTTATGTGCTGTTGCCATTTATTTCCTCACCTTATCATTTAATTTTTAATAAATTACCGTCAATTACTATTGGCTGCATTGCTTTTATTTCATCCGTGTAAAGCATGTCCGGAATTTGGTTATACAGATAAACCGGTTTATTTAAAACGTACGCGAAACCAAGCTCTAAGAACGAATTGCCTCCGATATAGTTTTTGATACCATTTTTATCAAAATTAACAATTAATACAGCATCTGACTTGTTAATCGTTTTAAAATAATCTCGTATTAAGTCGTCTTTAATTTTGTTTTTTGTTGACTCTTGGCTACTTTCACTAACTAAAATTCCGTTAGCGTATTTATCAGCATCATGTGGCAAAATAACCTCGTGGTTGTTTTCTTTTAATCTATTAGCTATCCCAATCATTTTTTTTGAGAAGGACATGCCCCCGCATATTACGATTTTCATAGTATAGATAATTTATAAAAATTCTTTGATTAAGAAAAGAAAAATAAATGATAACTTTATATAAC
>CAYRJF010000100.1:0-3116 GCA_964424365.1 uncultured Gammaproteobacteria bacterium
CCCAAATAATCGAATCCCCGCTAACCACTTCAAAGAGTTCGATTTGTTTTTCTTCCACTAAGGTTTGTACTTGCTTATTACTCAAGCTTTTGGTGTGACGGCATTTATTCCAAGGAATAGCGCTCTCCTTGAAGCACCCTTTTTCATCTCTATCTATGTAAGACTTTACGGGTTGTTTAATAACGTCAATTTCATAAAAAACCTTGGAACAAGATTTGCAGTGATATCTATGATAGTTTTTGTAAGAACTGCTTTGTTGGACCCGGGATCGGCACCAGGGACAGAAATGGCCCGTGATCCATCTATAAGAAAGTTTCTCTTCAAAGTTGCTTCTGATTTTTTCAGTCAGTTCCGGGTTGAGCTTGATTCTGTTTTTAAATTGTATATATTTTTGTTCTTTACCTTTGTTCTTCGAAATAATCTCTTCAAGCTTTTCTCCTTTTTTAACAGAGGAAAAGCCGATTAATTTTTGATATTTTTCCAGCTGATAGACGGGAATGCTTATTTCTTGCGCGTCGGTTTCATTTTGGGAAGGACGTTTTTTAGTATTAATGTAGTATTCGATATTTAAAATTTGCAAAAGTCGCGCCACGCCGGTGATTAACATTTTGGAAGTGGAGGAAAAATTAACCGATCCGTTGGACATTACGCAACCGTCGCCGTCAAAACAACCTTGAAGAAATTCGCCGATCAAATTATAATTCCACTCAAAGACAAAAGAGGGAACTTCTTTGGTGTGGCAAAGTTTTCCCTTTCCGCTTATCTCCTTTCGGGGTTTGCCGGTATTTTCATGTAAAAATCTGACCAGGGTTTTGCAGTAAAACCTCAAACTATATTTATTTATTTTATTTGATTCGTTAATTTCAATCTCTTTTAAAAAGGTTTGCGTTTTTTTAATAATTTCTTTCTCTTTGTTAGTAATTGAGATGCAATTGTTGCCATAAGTTGAACCTTCGGCGCAGTAGATTCCTAGGAAATAAGCGAAAGCGGATGTATTTTTAATATTTTGTGGTAGGCCTTGTTGAATTTTCCAGTTGTTCGAATTATTTTTTATTTTTAGTTTTTCTTTATCAAGGGCTATGTCTTTATTCTCTTTTATATAATCCAATACATTTATATAAGTTCGTTTTTGGTCACATATATTCTGAGGTAAATCTTTAATAACCGGAATTTTTTCTCCTTCTCCCAGATCATGAATTGAAGAGACGGTTTTGGGTTGTAAAGTGTCTTTATCTAAAACAATCAGAGTGTGGTTGGGCGAGACGGTTATTTCTCGGCCCGTTGTAGTTTTTACTTTATAGAGTTCAGAGCTTTTGGCTTCATGCCCGTAAATATTTGAAACCCGCCCCCATCTCACTTCATTATTAGCCATTGTAGGAATTTCCATTTTTATCTCGTTAAGATCGAGTTTGCCATATTCGGCGTATATTTCCGACATTCTTTTATGAACAATTTTTCCGTCTACTTTTAGAAGAACCGGTTCGTCCTCGGAAATACTAGGCAAATCCTCGGCTGTTGCGGAGGAACGAACGGCTACATCCAAGTTTTTCACCCCGTATTGCTTTGACAATTCTTTGTAGGCCTTATAAATTTCTTTTTCCAGGGCCTCGGGGATTTCAGCTTTTAAAATCATGTTTCGCACCTTTTTACCTCGGCGATAAAGATCATTTACATTACTGTTGTCCAAGCCGGTTAGAGCCTTGCGGATTTTTTTCTTTAGCCCGGCTTCTTCAATGAAAAATCTGTAGGCCTCGGCAGTTGTGGCAAAACCATTGGGGACCAGAACCCCGCTTTTTTTTAGGTTGCGATACATTTCTCCCAAGGAGGCGTTTTTGCCCCCCACTTGGGGCACATCTTTGATGGAGAGCTCATTGAAGAATTTGATGAAGTTGGACATAGAATTTAGAGATTAGAATTTAGAGATTAGAGTCTAGAATCTAGATCTTTTGATTTTCTTATCAAGCCATTAATAAGTTTGTGGCTTTCTATAGTTTGTTCAGATAATTTATTAAAATTATTTTTGTTAATAATGTTTATATCTTTAGCTATCAATAATTGGTTTTGTAATTCAGTTAAGGATCCTTTGGCTGTATAATAGAATTTAGTTTTGTCTTTATAAGTATTTCTACTAAAACCCTCAGCAATATTAGAGGTAATGGAAGTGGCACATCTTCTCATTTGACTTGTTAAACCAAAAGCTTCCTCTCTGGGAAACTTTTGGGTAGCTTTGTATATCATCAAAACTAGCTGATGGGATTTTTCCAGGCTAGTAAATCTGTAAAAGATTTAATTTTATACTCACCCCTCATTATACTAAATACTAAATTCTAGCTTCTAGATTCTAAAGATTAAATTTTATGCTCCACTCGTAAACAAAAGGGATTTTCCACCATTCACCGTTAATGACTTTGACAATGCTGATTACAGAGATAATCAAGAGAACAAAGAAAAGAATTTGTCCCAAAATAGGGATGATTGTGAGTAAACTGATTAAAAAGAGGATCATACCTTGTTTGGCATGAAATTGGGAAAATTCAGATTTTCTCTTCAAAAGCAGGGGGACTAAAAAGAGAATCCAAACATAAGATAAGGCGGCTACCGCCTTGTTAAGTTCCACATCCAGCTTTTTTTTGTTTTCCCCGGAGTCGTTTTTTTTGGTTGCCATATGATTTTTTAGTTAGTTAATTTTTATAAGTGTTGATTAATTTAATTATAACATTTTTAAATTTCCGTAGCAACATAAAAATTCGGGGAAATTTTATTAAAAAAATTGACAGAATGATCAGTTACGTTAAACTTGCAAAAAGTAAGTGTAAAAAGTAAAATAAGTTAGGAAGCTCAAAGCTCAAAGTGCAAAGCTCAAAATTGCAACTAAAAGCTCAAAGGTTGCAGCTTTAATTTTTTATTTTTGAACTTTGAGTTTTATTTAGCGGGTGTTGCCCTTCTAAGACCCCTAGGGGCCTCGCGGGACAAGCTTCATAAAATTTTATAAATATTTTTGATCTTTGATTTTTGAATTTTGATTTTCATACGCGGGTGTGGCGGAATTGGTAGACGCGCGTGGTTTAGGACCACGTAGGCTAGTCCTGTGAGAGTTCAAGTCTCTCCGCCCGCAC
>CAYRJF010000101.1:0-3103 GCA_964424365.1 uncultured Gammaproteobacteria bacterium
AAACACTCCAAAGATTGCTCCTCCAAAATCTTATCCATTAAATTATTAATAGCTGATTTAGAGGCCTTAAGCTGAACCACGATATCTTCGCAGTCTTTCTTCTCCTGAAGCATTTTCTTCACACCCTCTAACTGCCCGATGATATTGTTGATCAATTGTTCTGTGGTTTTCATATGTTTTTCGCTACGCTCAAAACGTAAATAGTAAATCGCAAATGGTAAACCGTAAAAAATTATTAAACTAAAAGCCAAAAGCTGACAGCTATAAACTGAAAGCTAGACGACTCGAAACCACTTCTTCTTCCCCACCTTCAGAAGCGCCCCCTTACCCGGGATTTTGATTTCTTCGGCAAAATCATTTTTAGTCTTCCCGTCTATTTTAATAGAATTCTGGGTTATCAAACGTTTGATCTGGGAATTACTCATCTCCTCGCCTAGACACTCTTTGACTAAATCCAAAAGTGAAACCTCTTTTTTCTTTAATTTGACTTCCGGGACATTCTCGGCCGCCTCCTTGTTCTGAACTAATTTCACAAACCGCTCCTCTGCTTCCCGGGCTTTTTTCTCGCCGTGAAAAATCTTCGTAATCTCCCGGGCGGTTATCATCTTGGCGTCGCGTTGATTTTCCATCCTAGATACCTTCTCCACCTCCTTTAAAGAGAGGCGAGTAACACTCAAAAGCATCACTTTGATCATCTCGTCCGGCAAAGACATTACGCCCCCGTACATATCAAAAGGGGTGGAGTCCAAAAATATTCCGGTTCCCTTGCTTTTAGACATAAGCTCCCCGGTTACCGGATTGGCCACCAATTTAGTCGCCACCACAAACTTGTCTTTGTTTTTATATTTTTGCAGTAGAGTTCTTCCCACCAGAGCATTGAAAATCTGGTCGCTTCCGCAAAGCTCCACATCCACATCCATGGCCACGCTGTCATAGCCCTGCATCAAAGGATACATAAACTCGTGGAGATAGATCGGCTTTTCCTCTTTCATTCTCTTCTCAAACATATCCCTTTCTAACATCCTTTGGACAGTAACATTAGAGGACAAGTCCAGCACATCTTCCATGGTCAGCTTGGAAAGCCAATTATTGTTATATTTTATCTGCGCCGGATTTTCCCTCGCCTCAAAACCAACAATGGGCTTAATCTGCCTGAGCCAGTCCCGGGCGTTGGCTTCAACCTCCTCGGCACTAAGCTGTTTCCGGGCGCTTTCCTTGTCTGTGGGGTCCCCGATTCGGGCGGTAAAATCTCCGAATAAAAAAATTACCTCATGTCCAAGTTTTCGAAACTCTTCCAGAAGCATATAATTCTGGGCGTGGCCCAAATGCAGGGCGGTAAAAGTGGGGTCAGCACCAATATAGATCCTCAATTTATCATTTATTAATCTTTTTTTAAATTCTTTTTTAGTGGGATAAATTTCTTGGATAATCCCCCTCTCCAAAATCTCCTCCACCTTTTTTTCAATCTCGATACTCATAATTTTAAATCAATTTTTTTATTAATTTAATTTTAGCAACTTAATTTCAAACTGGCAATTTCAGTCTTTAAGATTCTCTATTTTAGTCTGCAAAATTTTTTTAATGTTTTTGCCCGTTTCCTTGGCAAAAGCGCTGTCTACTAAAAAATTCTCCAAATCCAAAACTACGCTTCGCGTATCAATCCTTCTCACTTTTTCTCCGAGAGACTCCTTTAATTCTTTTAAACTGTTTATTCCTTCCAGGCAATTCAAGTTCGGCTCAATCCCCCGATCCAAAAACCACATCAAATCAAAATAATCTCTCCCCTTAACCGCGATTAAAGTCTCTCCTTTCTTATTAGTCTTTTCCCAATTTCTATACAGCACCGCTCTTATTTTTGTGGCCATCAAAGTGGGCAGATCAAAAGTCTTTACCAAGACCGAACGGTTAAACTTAAAAATGGGCTTAAATTCTTCCCGGTACTTCCGGCAAAAATCAAATCCGGAAAAAATCTCTACCTTAACATTCAAATTATCACTCTCCGCTCGCGTTCCCGCCAACCCCAAATCATTCAAAATCGGAAACTTTAGATAAACCCTGAATTTCTGGGTTTTCGCTTTTACAGATAAATCGGTTTGAGAATTAAAAAAATCTGACAAATCTTTAGTCAATTTATCCAAATCAATCTTCTTGCCCGCGTCAACAAAATCCAAATCCTCGGACAAACGAGGCAGGCCGTAGCATTGAGCCAGACAAGTTCCGCCGTAAAAAAACAAATCCCTGTACCGAGGAGAGGAATAAATATACTCCAAAATTAAAACCTGCAAATATTCCTTTAACAAATTACGTAAATAAAAATCCGCCTTGTCTTCGTTTTCAGAAACAATTTTCTCCAGTATGGGTTTAACTTCCATTTTTAATCTTATTTAAATAAGTATAAATTTCAGCCATCTTTCCTCCTCCTTCTTTGTTTACATATTCCTCGAGCTCGTGAACATCTTCCGAGGTAAAATAATCCCAATTCAGTCTCAAGCTCTCTAAAAATTCTCGGTTAACTATAAGGTTTTTACGCAAATATAAAAAATCAAACATTGCCTTGGCCGGAGTGGCTTTGTGAATATAAAAATCACCCTTCCGCAAAGTCTTAAAACCGGTAAAAAGATCTCTTCTAATACTATGGTAAGAAAAAACCCCCAATTTACTCCGAATACGATTGGTTTTTTTAGTACTAATAGAAGTAAAGCTAAAAATATTTTCACTCAAAATATTATTCTCGCTCAAAACATACTCCAAACTCAAGTAAGAAGGAGAATAAAGAGTGCCGGACAAAAATTCTAAATACTGATTCATTCGCCTTTCCCGCTTAATTTTTTCCAGATAGGCGCGGGAAACATAAACCCCTCTTTTCAAAGAAATAATTTCTCCTTTCTCCTTCAGGCGTGATAACAAAATATTTAAATAATATTTTTTGATCCCCGGAAGAGAGAGATTTTCCACGCCAAAATAAGGCAAATCGGAAACAAGCCCTTTTACTATCTCTGTCCGGGCCGGTTTAGTTCTTTTCTCGGTTTTCATAATTGTTTCTATTAATATACTTTAATTGTATATTAAAAGAAATGATATGTCAATAGTATCCACTAGATAG
>CAYRJF010000102.1:0-1166 GCA_964424365.1 uncultured Gammaproteobacteria bacterium
ATGAAAATAATTTTTCAGTGGCTGCTAATTTTTTTCAAAAATCTACCAGCCCCTAAATAAATTACTGCAAGAAGCACCAAATTGAAAATTTCAATAATCAAATAAGCAACCCCCACTTAATCTCCCCCTTGTTAAGGGGGAGAAATAGAGGGGGTTCAACAATTGGAAATTTTTATTATTTTTTGCCTCTTTAATAAAGATTATCTGTTTACTGCTAAGTTATGACTAATAAAAATTTGTGATATTTGCCCGCCTCGCCGAGCTGAAGCTCGGCTTCAGCGAGGCGGGTGATGAAATTTGTTCACCCTGTTAAATAAAATTTAGGTTTAAATTTTATTTTGCCTTGAGGCAAAATATTTAACCAGGGTGAATTTGATATTTATTTGGAGCTTAATGCTTGTTATTTGGTGCTTGTAAGTGTTAAATTTTCAAATAGATTTATTCATAGAGTTAATTTAGGATATTTAGTTTTTTTAAGTTATGATGTTAATTGTGTTTTTCATAGCCGTAGTAATATTCTCCGCTATAATCCACGAATATGCTCACGGCTGGGTAGCTTATAAATTGGGGGACAAAACCGCCCAGTTAGCCGGTCGGCTCACTCTCAATCCCATACCTCACTTGGATCCGATCGGCTCTATTTTATTGCCTTTCTTGTTGGTTTTTTCCGGCTCTCCCTTTGTTTTGGGCTGGGCCAAGCCGGTTCCTTACAACCCCTATAACTTGAGCGATCCCAAATACGGAGACTTGAAAGTGGCCTTGGCAGGGCCGGGAAGCAATTTTATAGTAGCGATTTTTTTCGGTCTCCTGGCCCGTTTTATGGCCGTTCCCACGCTTTTAAAAACCGAGTTGATAAACGGTCTTTTAAGCGGTAATTTTGATTTTGTTCTAAACCAAATGAGCGGATCCTTGCTTGTCTCCGTCTTTATTATGTCTCTGGCAATTTGTTTCATTAATTTGATTTTAATGTTTTTTAATTTAATACCCATACCGCCTCTAGACGGATCCAAGATATTAATGACTTTCCTGCCTCCGGATTGGCAGATCAAGTTTCAGCAAATTGAACCTTTCGGAATTTTTATAGTTTTAGCCCTTTTGTTTATCGGCTTAATTGATTTAATATTTATCCCCATATTTCTTTTATTAAGGGTTTTGGTGGGATTTTA
>CAYRJF010000102.1:1266-3069 GCA_964424365.1 uncultured Gammaproteobacteria bacterium
GTAAATCGAGTTAAAATTGCGGTTTGCGATTTACGAGTTACGACCATAGTTCTTGACTATTTGAAAATAGTTTGCTAAATTTGTAAGTACTTAAAAAAAGAAAGGTGAGTAGAAAAATTATCCCGAATTCCGGGATTATTTTAGTATTACGAATCACGAATCAATTACGAATTTACGAATTGAGTTAACATAGCGAGATTTGCAAAAGAAGACTTAATTTGTATAATTAGTAAATGATTTGTAATTCGTAAAATGGATATTGAATCAATTACAACTCACAGTTTATATGGTTGAATTTATTATTAATATAATGTTTAACCGAATTTGTAAATTCGTAATTGATTCGTAATTAGTAACTTATGCCAACCACTAATCAATTAATTAGAAAAGGAAGACAAAAAGGAACCGGTAAAAGCAAAACCAAGAAATTGGCGTTGCACACCAACCTGGATTCCTTGCACAGGAAAAAGAAAGAAACTAAACAGGGCTCCCCTTTTAAACAAGGAGTCTGTTTAAAGGTGGGTACTGTAACTCCTAAGAAACCTAACTCCGCTTTGCGGAAGATCGCCAGGGTTCGGCTTTCCAACGGCATGGAAGTAACCGCTTATATTCCCGGAATGGGCCACAACTTACAAGAGCACTCCATTGTTTTGATCAAGGGCGGAAGAACCAAGGATTTACCCGGTGTAAGGTATAAGGTGGTTAGAGGGGTTTATGATACCCAGGGAGTTCAAGGCAGAAAGAGTAGTCGTAGTCTTTACGGAACCAAATCTGAAAGTAAAAAATAATTAATAATTTTATAAAATATGAGAGGAAAGCAGGCTCCCCAGAGAAAAATTGAAGGAGATTTAAGATACAACGAGGTTAATATTGCCAAGTTTATTAATTATATCATGAAGGACGGCAAGAAAAACACAGCCCGGGAAATAGTCTACGGAGCTTTTGATATTATTAAAAAAGAAACCAAGCAAGACCCCAGGCACATCTTTAATAAAGCTTTGAAGAAAGTTTCTCCCTTGGTAGAAGTAAGAGGAAAAAGAATCGGAGGCGCTAACTATCAGGTGCCTTATCAAGTCAGGGGAGACAGGCGGTTTGTTTTGGGTTGCCGTTGGTTGATTGAGGCCGCCAAAGCTCAGAAAGGTAAATCCATGAAGGAAAAGTTAGCCCAAGAAATTATGGTAGCTGCCGAAGGCGAGGGAAGCGCGGTTAAAAAGAGGGAAGATGTCCACAGAATGGCCGAATCCAATAAGGCCTTTGCCCATTTTGCCAGATAGTTTAAAAACTTTTTTAGTCCCGCCCCTTGCGAGGAGCGGGATAATATTTTCAAATACATATGAGTCAAAAGAAAAACCAAGGCGGAGCCTTGATCGGAGTTTTAGTGGTTATAGTTATTATTGCCTTTCTTTATTTAGGTAGTTTATTTTTTGGGGGAGGAAATCAAGAAAATAATCCCCAAAACCAAGTAGACACCTTAGAAGAAGCGGAAGATGTGGTTGATGATGCCAACCGGAAAACCGAAGAGAAAAACGAGGCTATAGAAGGGGAAGACCAGAGAGATACCTCGAAAGAAGAGGAAAAAGATTTAAATACTGAAGTTAAAAGCTGGAGAACCTTGGAAAGTGAGCAGATCGGAATCAGCTTAAATTATCCCGGAAACTGGTATTACAACATTAATCACGAGGAAGCGGGAGAATTGGGCTATGATTTAATTGTCGGTTTTGCCAGCAGTTCTAAAATTTGGGAAATGGATTTGCCTTACCCCATAGAATTAGTAGTAGCCAACTCGGAAACCGAGATAAAAGG
>CAYRJF010000103.1:0-2932 GCA_964424365.1 uncultured Gammaproteobacteria bacterium
ACCTAAAGGAAATATTTTTACCGTGGACGCGACTAAAATCGCCTTGGATATCTTTACAAAAAACCTCGCCAACACCACCATACTGGGTGCCCTGGCCCGAAATACCGATTTGTTCGGCTTGGAATCTTTAAAAAAAGCGATTAAACAAAAATTCTCCGAAAAAGGCAAAAGCATTATTAATAAAAATATCAAGGCCGTGGAAAGAGCTTATGAAAGTTAGACGGGGATTTAAAGGTAAAAAAATTTTAATCTAATTAATTTGTTTATTTTTATAAGCACCAAATTATAAATTACAAGCTCCAAATAAATTCTAAATTAGAATACTTAAATTCCAAAATGTTTATGATTTATGATTTGTTTATTGGTGCTTATTTGGAACTTGATGCTTATTATTTGATGCTTTAATATCTGAAATCATTAAAAATTTAGAAAAAAAATTATTGTTAAAAATAATATTATGCCCAATATAGATATAACTTCCCGCCCGGGGTCCTTAAGGAAAAACCAAACCGGGGGCTGGAGAACTTACAAGCCGGTAATCGATAAAAGCAAATGCATTGGTTGCGGCAATTGCGTCCGGGTTTGCCCGGAAAGCTCTGCTCAGCTGACCACCAACAAAAAAGGAGAAAAAAAAGCCAAAATTGACTATAAATTCTGTAAAGGTTGCGGTCTTTGCGCCGAGCAATGTCCGGTGGGCGCGATTAAGATGGTGTTGGAAGACAAGTAGCTTTAAGCTTCCAGCTACTAGCTTTTAGCTTTTAAGAATGAGTAAAGATGGAGGAAAAAATAAAATCATATAAAGAATTAATAGTCTGGCAAAAATCAATAAATTTAGTTGTGGAGGTTTACAGGTTAACTGATAATTTTCCTAGAGAAGAAATATTTGGGTTAACTTCCCAGATGAGAAAATCGGCTATTTCCATTCCTTCAAACATTGCCGAAGGAAGAGGAAGGGGAACCAGAAAAGACTTTAGCAATTTTTTAAAAGTATCCCTGGGTTCATCCAATGAATTGGAAACTCAAATAGAAATATCCAAAAGACTAAACTATATAAAAAAATGCGACTATCTGGATAATCTGTTAGTGGAAATAATGAAAATAACCAACACAATGATAGGAAAGTTGGATTATAATTATAAATAGAATTAAAAGCTGAAAAACCAAGCTTTGGCTTTTCTAGGCTAAAAGCTGACAGCTGACAGCTAAAAGCTATGAATATATTAGAAGGTTCTCATGCCATTGCCCTAACAATCAAAAATATTAAACCGGCCGTAGTCTCCGCCTACCCTATCACCCCCCAGACCCACATTGTGGAAGATCTAGCCAAGTTCAAGGCGGATGGACAGGCTGATTATGAATATGTCCGGGCGGAAAGCGAATTTGCCGCCGCCTCTATTGTGGAAGGAGCGAGCGCCCAAGGGGTAAGAGTTTATAGCGCCACCAGTTCCCAAGGTATTCTCCTTATGACCGAGGTGCTATATAATATCGCCGGAATGAGATTGCCGGTGGTTATAACTTGCGCTAACCGTGGAGTCTCCGCCCCCATTACCATCTGGAACGACCACCAGGATGCCATGTCTATCCGGGATACGGGCTTTTTAATGTTTTTTGCGGAAAACCACCAGGAAGCAATTGAACAACATCTGCTGGCTTATAAAGTGGCGGAGAAAAATCGTCTGCCCGCTATGGTTAACATTGACGGCTTTATCCTAACCCACTCTTACGAACCGGTGCACATCCCCACGGAAAAACAAATTAAAAAATTTTTACCCGACTTAAAAATAAAAAAAGGAGAATCCCTGGACCCGGAAAGCCCCTTGACTATGGGGGCCTTTGCCACCCCGGCCCATTATCTGGAAATCCGAGAGCAGTTGCACCTGGACTTAACCGCCAGCTTGGAAACCATTGAAGAAGAATATAAAAAACTCAGCCAAACAATTGATTTTAAAAAGGATAAATATAAAAACGCTTTGATTGATAACGGTCTTTTAGAATACTACGGACCCAAAAACGCCAAAACCCTTTTAATCGGAATGGGATCAATGATGGGAACTGTAAAAGAATATGCGGACTCTGACAAAAAAACAGGGGTTTTAAAAATCAAAACCTTCCGCCCTTTCCCGGCTGAGGCTATAAAAAAAGCGATTAGACAAATCAAGCCCAAAAACATCGCTGTCCTGGACAAGGCAGTCAGCTTAGGTCAAACCGGCCCCTTGGCTATGGAAATCAAAGCCCTGCTTCAAGCGCCGATTTCCCATCTAAAAACCGCTAAAATAAATTGCTCTGTGCAGAGCTTTATTGTCGGTCTGGGCGGACGTGATATAACCCGGAAAAGTATTAAAGATATCGTAGCCGAGGTTAGAAAAGGCGGGGATGAGAATGTGTTTGTTAAAAAATGAATAATCTGAATAACGAAGTATGAATCATGAATAAAGGAATAAATTTACTCAAACCATCATTCTTTATTCTTAATTCATTATTCAAATAAATTATGTCTAAACTTCTTCCCAAATTAATCCTACTACTAATAATGAGCTTCTGCCTTTTAGGTTTGGCTGGTTCAGCTGTAACCACAGTTAAAGCTGACAGTGAACCAATAAACTTTAACCCCAACGTAACCATCCCCAACTCCAATTTCGAACACGAAGACCCAAGCAAAGAAGATGCGGGGAAACCCTTGACCAGGGATACAAAACCAATTGCTGATTATATTAAAGCGATTTACACCTACGCGATCAGTATTGTGGCCATAGCCGCGGCCTTGGCCCTGATGGTCGGCGGGACTATTTGGCTGACTGCCGGAGGAAGTAACACCCGCGTAGAAAACGCTAAAAAAATTATGACCGGAGCCCTAAGCGGCCTGGTCCTCGCCTTAGGTTCTTATTTCCTGCTTGCCCAAATAAACCCCGAACTAACCAAAACCCAGTGGTTT
>CAYRJF010000104.1:0-2922 GCA_964424365.1 uncultured Gammaproteobacteria bacterium
GGCTAAGTTTGTTTATCTTCACCAAAGGAGTATTGCCAATTGTTTCTAAAATATTGTTGTAAATCATAAACAAATGTAATGGCAATTTTATAAAAACTGGCAAAAGACAACACTATCCAAGTTTACATATTTTTTGGAGAGCACCGCAGTCTTTTTAAAATCTAAATTTTCTAAATTACGCTTAAATCTTTCCACATCCACTTGTGAAGCTTTGTTTTTTACTTCAAAGGCCTCATTCTTGTTTAATATAAAATCAATCTCCGCGCCCGTCTTTTTTCTTAAATAACTTACTTCTCCTCTTGCTTTTAGCTGATTAAAAACGGCATTTTCCAACAATTGTCCCTTATTAAGTTGTGTTATAATATTTAAAATTCCGTTATCGCAAAAATAAACTTTTTGACTGCCCGACACTTCTCGGTGAGCATTTTTAGAATAAGGGGGTATAAGGTGAATAAAATAAGTAGAGTTTAGAAAGGATAAATAAGAGTAAACCGTCGTCCTGGTAATACCTAGCTCACTGGCCAGTTTAACAATATCCAATTGAGACCCGACCCGATCAGCCAATAGTAAAATCAAATCTCTTATTTTTTTATTTTTTCTGTAATCGGCCAGATTTATTATTTCATTTTGATAATATGAACTGAAAATATCCTTTAATATTTGATATTTAAAGCTAATCTTTTTCTCCAAAACTACTTCCGGAAAACCGCCCCATTTAAAGTATTCCTCATATAATTTATCATAACGTTCGTAATCAATTTCTGTAATATTTTTCTTCTTCTTTATTTTATTATATTTATCAATGTCTTCACCCTTAAAAATTAAAAACTCTTCAAAATCCAAGGGAAAAATTTCAAATAAAACCTTTCTGCCGGCCAAGGATTCGGGGAATAAATTTTTAAGATAATAGCTGGCCGAGCCGGTTAAAAAAAATTTAATATTGTAGTGGTCGGATAAGTACTTAACAATCTTGCTCACATCGGGGAAATGCTGAACCTCATCAATAAAAATATAAATTCTTTTATTTTTATCAAGGCCTTCATTTAAAAAATTTTGGTATATGTCTTTATAATCAATATCTTCAAAATATTTTACATCCAAAGGGTTTTCAAAATCAAACCAAAGCTTGTTTTCTTTTATTTCCTTATAAAACTTACCGAGCAAAGTAGTTTTACCGGTTCGCCTCATTCCGGTTAGAATAATAGCTTTTTTATTATCTAGATGTTTAGAAATTTTATCTTCTATTTTTCTGGGGTAATACATAATTAATAATATACATTTTATCTATATTTTTGTATATTAATATTATACATTATTATGAATAAATGTCAAGTATATTTATTTCCCTACTTAAACAAGACAGTTTGACAAAATTGCATTTGACAAATAAAATCCAAATAGATTTGCCAAAGTCAAACTTTGGAAAACTTAACTGTATAGCAAACTCTGGGAATAAGGAGGTGAGAACCGATGGCAAAGAAAAACACTCCCACACGCGGACCTTCAAAACACGGTGGCTGGGGAGGTAAGAGACCCTCAAAAGGAGGTGGCCTTTCCAAAAGTAAGCCCGGCCACAAACCGGGTACTTCAGGAGGAGGTAAAAAGAAAAAATAACCCTTCCCAAAAACTAAACTCGAAGTCGGGGCATATCTCTATGCCCCGTTTTATTATTAGGAAACCTGAAGTCTATAGCAATTTTTATCTTTTAATATCTCGTTTTTTATTTTTTTTAAACTACTATATTTTATAGAATTAATTTTTTTTGCCTCTTCTTGCGGAGTAAAAATTTTTTTAGCTCCGAATATTTTATACATAGTTAAAGAACTTAAATCATCAATATTATCTTCTTTTAAGGAAAATTGTTTTTCCAAAGAATTTTTAATTCTTTCAAAAAAGCTTACGGAAAAATCCAATCCTTGTAATTGTTTAATCAGTTCTTCCAGTAATCCGGGTTTATTTTTTTTAATAGAAGTTATTAATCTCATCTCCCCGGCCTGTAAATAATGATGAAAGTAAAAATTCAAATCATAAAAATCAGCCTTGTCTTTCCTCTCTATCTTTAAGGCTTTATCTAAAATTTCAACTAAAAGCAAATATTGAAAATATTTTTCCTCTCCAAGTTTAAATTGCGCCGGAAAAGCCAATCCTAAAAAAGTTTGTTCAAATTTTTTATTCACTTTTAAACTCTTTTTGTTTTTATTATACTTCACAACGGGCAAAGAGGCGGTTTTTTTGTTACTGTTTTTGAGTTGGGAGAACTCTTTTTCGATAAGATTATAACCTTTAACAAAATCAAAGTTACCGCTTACAGATAAAACCATATTACGAGGAAAATAAAAATTTTCATACCAATTTTTTATCTTTTTCAAGCTCAAACGCTTGAGATTCTCTCTAGTTCCCGAAACCTCTTTGCTGAAAGATAAGTCTTTATATAAAAGCTTATTCATTTCAGTTTCCAAAATTGAAAAAGGGTCTTCTTTTCTCTCGTTTATTTCTTGAATTATAATTTCTTTTTGGTCGCTTAGCTCTTGGAAAGAAAAATCAAAATTATTAATACAAGCAAATAAAACCTTTATTATTTCTTTAAAATATTCTTTGTGATGAGAAATTTCATAACCGGTGAAGTCTTTTCTGGTCCAAGCATCTAATTCCAGATTTATAGGGAAGAATTCCTTTGCTCCGCTTTTCAATCTGTTGCTAAAAATCAAGTGTTCCAAAAGGTGAGATATTCCGTTTACTTCTTTGTTTTCCTGAGCTGAGCCGGAACGCACAAACAAGGTTGTCTGCACTCCTTGTAAAGCTGAATTTTGAACCAAAACAACCGGAAAACCATTAGACAATTTTTTTTCTTTTATTTTTATCATTTATTTTTTTATCTTATCGCTCATGTGATCAATTTATCAAATGTTTTTACAAAAAACA
>CAYRJF010000105.1:0-2882 GCA_964424365.1 uncultured Gammaproteobacteria bacterium
CCCACCACATCAGCCAAGCCCCCCACTTTGGCAAAGGGTGAGACTTCGGCTGAAGCCATGATGATTTTCAAACTATCTCTTTTTGTTTTCATAAAATTTTTAACCAAATTATAATTTCAGTAAAACCTATAATGCAAAAATCAAAACTCAAAAAGCAAAATGACCCCGTAAATTTTCGCCACGGGGCGGGCAAAGAAAAAATCAAAAATTTTTAATTTTGAATTGTAATTTTGATTTTTGATTCTTGAATTTTAATTTATTGGCCGTTTAAGATACTGTTCAAAAAATATTTTTCCTTATTTAAATTTTAATATGTGTTCTACTATTTCCCCCACAACATTCACTCCTGTCACCTGCTCGATCTTTAGCCCCGGGTTGGAATTAACTTCCACAATTACCGGACCTTCCCCCGTCTCCATTATATCCACTCCTCCGTATTCCAGGCCTACGGCTTCTATTGCTTTAGAAGCTAAATCCTTTAATTCCCTCGAGGGCCGGATAGCTTTAGCTTGGCCGCTTCCGGAAATATTGCTTCGGAAGTCAAAACCGTTGGACTGCCTTTCCATAGCGGCCACTACTTTACCCCCAACCACAAATAGACGCTTGTCTTTACCTGCCGCTTCTTTGATAAATTTTTCAAAAATTAACTGAGTGGGCTTAACACCTTGATTCGCCCCAAGCATCTCCATTAAGGTAATCAGGGAAAGGCGGGAACTTATATAAGAAACTCCTTTGCCGGCTGATCCGCGAATTACTTTACAAATATACTCATCTTCGGGGAAGAAATCCATCAAAGGAGAAAGCTGGAATTCAGAAAAGTTCATGGCTGCGGGGACTGTGGGCAACCCGGCTTGAGTTAAAGCCAGAGTGGTTCGCGCCTTATTCTTGGCGGTTAAAATCGCTTCCAAGTTATTTACCACCTTTAAGCCCTGGGACTCAATTACATTAACAATAAAAGAATTATCAAAATCATCTCCCATAATTAAAATAAAAATCTTAAACCGATTTAAGTCCAAGGGTTTTTCGTCATAATAAATATTCACCCCTTCCTGGAAAGAGACAAAAAATTTATCAAAAAAAAGAGTCTGGGATTTATATCCCAAATTCTCTATTTCCTCCGGAATACGCTCGTAGGATTCATTCTCGGTTTCTTTCCACCAATTGCGCATGGACAAAAGTCCGATAGTGTCTTTTTTAGCCATAAAATTATTAAAAATCCAAATGACAAAGCTCAAATGACCCCATAAAGTCGCTTCACTCCTAACGGGGCAGGCGAGGGCTTAGGATTTTGATATTAAACTTTTCCAATTTTTTTTATTAAATACTCTACTTGCATTTTTCTTATCTCATAGCCGGCTTGGGTGGGGGCCTTGATACCGAAATTGCAAGAAAACTCGTTCATTAAAACTTTTCCCCTCTTGGTTACAAATAAATCATAGCTCATCCAGTGAAAACCCATTTTCTTCTGAAAATCCAAGCACATATCCAAGGCCTCCCGGGGGATATTTTTAAAATTGGGCTTGCTTCCCTGGTTGATATTATGCTTCCAATCCCCTTTCTCGGCTTCTCGCCAATAAGCGCAACTGACTTTATTTCCAATGACAATTACCCTTAAATCCTTTTCAATTTCAACCATTTCCTGGGCAAGAAAATAATTTTTCATAGTGGAATAATAGTAGTAATAACCCCGGTCACTAAAAATTTTCTCTATAAACTCGCGAGCCTGTTTAGGGGTGTTGATTTTATAAACATGCCAGCCCCCATAGCCGTGGGCGTCCTTCAGGATAAAAGGATATTTGATTCTTTTTACAATTTTTAAAGCTGTGTCTTTGTTATAAGTAACATAAGTCTTGGGGGTGGGGATATTAAAATAATTGAAAATCTCGTTTTCCTTAATCTTGTCTCCATAAGCAAAATACATATTCATATCCGGGAAAATCGGTTTTCCCATCAAGTACTCAATAAAATAAACCCGATCATGAATTAGGCGATATCTCTCCTCTTTAGAGTCGGCGTGCCAAATATAAGCATCCGCCTCCCGAAAATTATCAATCCAGTTAGCGGTATCAATGTCAAATAAAAAAACTTCCGCGCCCAGCTCTCGGGCGTATTTGCGATAGGCGCGATGTTCTCCGTTGTAGGCCTGGGCGATTCCGATCCTCATAGTTTATAAGCTTTCAGCTGTTAGCTGTTAGCTTTTAGCTTTAAACCTTAATTAAATAATAGCTTAAAATGGTTTGATTTTCAAATTTAAAACCCCCTTAATCTCTCCTGCCCCACGCTTGGGGCTGGAGAAAAATAAAGGGGGTTAATGCACCGGTTCTCAAAATAAAAAAATACTGATTACACAACTAATAGACAGAATCGTTACAGTCGCCCTCAGGCGGACTGCAACGAGGCAAAAGAAATTATTCTTTAATTAATTTCTTTTCTATGGTCTCTATTCTGTTTTCATGATCTTTCAATAATTTTTCAAAACGATCATGAGAGCCGACATTCGAAGACTGCTCAATTTTTATATCTTTTATATCCTTGGACATAGTGTCTAAAACGGATAGGATTTTTTCAGTTTGCTCTTGAGCCTCTTCTTTGGTGTTAAACTTTTGTAAATCCTCTTTTGTGACCAATTTGCTAAATTGTTCGGCTGATAAAGACATATTTTGAATTTTTACTTACTTTATATGTGTGTATTTTAATTATAACAAATAAAGGGCTGGAGTCAAAGTCTACGAATTACAAATAAACTACCCACCTCGCCGAACTAAATCTCAGCTTCAATTAGGCGGACCAGACCGTTGTAGTCGCCTGGCGGCAGACTATAACGAAGCCAAATCTTAAATCAAAAATCCTAAATCTTAAATGAGAATGTGCACCCGGTAGGA
>CAYRJF010000106.1:0-2796 GCA_964424365.1 uncultured Gammaproteobacteria bacterium
TAAAAAGTTTTTAATTTTTTCTACTTCCTCATCCGGAGCTGAAGTCCCGGAAACAAGGCCCACAGAGTTTAGTTTTTTTATTTCTTCTTGATCTAGCTCCTCTAGAGAGTCCACCCAGAAAAGCTTTTTGCCGGCATTTTTAGTGATTTCGGCCAGGCGAGTAGTGTTAGCTGATTTTTTCGATCCCACTACGATTACGCTCTCCACTTCTTTGAGGATTTCCTTAAGTTCAGCCTGCCTGCCCGAGACTTCTCCGCAAATTGTGTCCACCCATTTTAATTCTTCGCATTTTTTTTCTAAACATTTAATTAATTCTTGAACCCTTTTTCTTTTTTTGGTGGTTTGAGCGACCACCCCTATTTTTTTGTAAAAAGCCATTTTTTTAATCTCCTCTTCACTTTCGGTTATGATCGCCTCGCCTCCGGCGCATTCTTTAATAATCTGAGGCTCCGGATGCTCTTTACCCCCGATAATGACAACTTGATAGCCGTCCAGATAAAGTTGTTCCGCTTTTTTTTGGGCTTCCCGCACAATCGGGCAAGTAGTATTTTTAATTTCCAGCCCTTTTTCCTTTGCTTTATCTAAAATATCTTGAGAGACTCCGTGGGCCTTGGTCACCAGAACCCCTTCTTTAACTTCTTCCAAATCAGAGGCAAAATTTATTCCCTTATTTTTAAAATCTTCTATCACTTTTTCATTATGGACAATATAGCCCAAAAAATTGACCTGGTCATTTTTTTTGTCCAAACAATCCCGGGCAATCTGAACAGATCTTCTTACTCCAAAACAAAAGCCCAACTTTTTTGAGATAATAATTTTCATAAGTTTAGAGTATCATATACCCCGCAAATCTACAAATCAAATACAAATATTACAAATAATTTGTAGATTTGTAAAAGGATTTGTTGATTCGCAGGGGTGGTAAATTGAGAAATGCCCTCTTTTTTGGTATAATATATAAAAGATTAAAGAATCCGTTTTTTATGCGCGACTATTTTTTTGCCATTACTATTTTAGCCGGGACTATAATCGGAGGAGGGATGTTGGCTACACCTTATGTAATCAGCAAGGCCGGACTCCTGCCTTTTTTTATTTACCTGCCGGTGCTGGCTTTTGTCCAGTATTTGCTCCACTCTATTTACGCGGAAATCATTTTATCCACTCGGCAAAGGCATCGCATGCCCGGATACGTGGGTTATTACAAGGGAGGAAAAGCCAAAAAATGGACTTTATTAATTTCCATTATCGGAAAACACGGAGCTTTGTTGGCTTATATTCTCCTGGGAGGCACTTTTTTGCACAGTCTTTTAAGTCCTTACTGGGGAGGAAGCCTTTTTCTTTACACCACTATCCTTTTTGCCTTAGAGTCTTTAATTGTTCTTTTCGGACTCAGATTAATTGCCGGGGTGGAGTTTTTGTTAAGTTTTTTATTGGTTATTTTAGTGATTTTAATCGGCTTTAAAAGTAGTGGTTTTTTTAATTGGAATAATTTTGTTTTTTTTAATAAGGATTACATCTTTTTGCCTTACGGGGCGATATTTTTTGCCGTGGGTGGCCAGGCCGCTATCCCGGAGGTTTGCCGGCTTTTAAAAAGGCGAAAAGAAAAAATCAAAAGCGCTATTCTTTGGGGAACAATGCTACCGGCTCTTTTAATGCTTTTTTTTGTGTTGATAGTCGTGGGAATTACCGGTGCCGGCACGAGCCCCGAGGCCTTGGTGGGCTTAAAGAACTATTTTCATAACGGAGTAATCACCTTTTCTTTAATTTTCGGCCTTTTGATTATAGTCACTTCCTTTTTAGTGATCAGCCAGTCTCTGCGCGAGGTTTATTGGTGGGACTTGAAAATGAATAATAAGTTATCCTGGCTTGTTGCCTGCGGTATTCCTTTTTTGTTATATTTAGTCGGTATAAGTAATATTACCAAGGTGATCGGTTTGACCGGATCTATTACCGGTGGTATTTTTGGGATAGTTCTCATACTTCTTTTATTTAAGGTTAAAAAATCAAGGCAAAACAAGCCGGTTCTTACGGTTAATTTAAACAAACTTCTTGCCTCGCTTCTTTGTTTGTTGTTTATTTTAGGAGTATTTTATGAGCTTTGGTATTTTGTTAAATGATGTCATCCGAATAATCCTAATTGACATCCGAATGCTTCGAATTGATATTTAAATTTATTTGTAGATTTGTGAAAGGATTTGTTGATTTGCGGGTGGTTTTGTTAATATACGAGCTAGATGATTTATAGTTTTTATTCGTTTATACTTTAAATTATGAGATTAGTAGTCATTTCCGACATTCATGATAACCTGGTTAACTTGGGTAAGTGCTTGGCTTGGTGCAAGAAAAATGAGATTGCAGCCACGATTTGTCCCGGTGATGTTTGTAATACTGAAACCCTGGAGTTTTTGAATACAAACTTTCCCGCTCCTATTTATTTGGTTAGGGGTAATATGGAGCTTTTTGAAGATAGCGTCCCGGAGAAGTTTGAAAATATTAATTACGGAGGCAGAGTCGCGATCTGGAAGATCGGCGGATTGAATATAGGGGCTTGCCATGAACCTTATTTAATTGATAAGGTAAGAGAAAAAGGGTTTCCGGATATAATTTTTTATGGCCACACCCACAAACCCTGGGAGGAAACCAGACAAGGAGTAAGATTGGTGAACCCGGGGACCTTGGGGGGAGTTTTTAGTAAAGCTACCTTTGCTACTTATAACTTGGAAACCGGGGAGTTAGAATTAATTTTCGTAGACAATATATAATAAAATCCAAATGACAAAGCTCAAATGTCAAATC
>CAYRJF010000107.1:0-2787 GCA_964424365.1 uncultured Gammaproteobacteria bacterium
TAAACCTTACCCAAGTCAATTTGTTTTTAAGCTTGATTCTTGATATAATTTAGCTAGGGCTTGCTGACAGAGCCAGCAGGCCCTAAATAAAGAATATAATCGGCAAAAATTATAAAATATGACCGCTGATATCCAGGGGCTTCTCAGAAAATATTTCGGATACAATGATTTCCGTCCTCTGCAGAAACAAATCATAAATACCTCGCTCTCCGGGCGAGATTGTTTTGTTTTAATGCCTACCGGGGGAGGCAAATCCTTGTGTTATCAATTGCCGGCTTTGCAATTGTCGGGGCTGACCCTGGTTATTTCTCCCTTGATAGCTCTGATGAAGGACCAGGTGGACGGTTTAAAGGCCAACGGAATAGAGGCGGAGTTTCTGGGGTCTTCCCTTTCTTCGGAAGAAAACGAGGAAGTTAGAAAAAAAGTTAAAAAAGGGCAAACCCGGATACTCTACATCTCTCCGGAAAAATTCTCCGCACCGCCTTTTCAAGAATTTTTAACCACTCTAAATGTAAATCTGGTGGCCGTTGATGAGGCCCATTGTATTAGCCAGTGGGGGCATGATTTCCGTCCCGATTATCGGAATCTGAAAATTCTAAAAGAGCTTTTCCCGGCCGCCCCGATCATGGCCCTGACAGCCACGGCCACCCCTCAAGTAAAAAAAGACATATTAAGTCAACTGCAAATCCCCGAAGCCGAAAATTTTGCCTCCGGTTTTGATCGGGCCAACCTAAATTTGAGTGTGGTAGAGAAAAAGAAGGCCTTTCCCAAACTTTTGGCCCTACTAGACAGATACCAAGACGAATCAGTGATCATTTATTGCTTCTCTCGGAAAGAAACCGAGGATCTGGCAATTAATCTGAAACAAAAGGGTTTTAATGCCCGCGCCTACCACGCCGGCTTGGAAAAACAAGACCGGAAAATGGTCCAGAATGATTTTACCAAAGATAGAATCAATATTATAGTGGCCACCATAGCTTTCGGCATGGGGGTGGACAAACCGGACATTCGCCTCCTGGTTCACTACACTTTTCCCAAAACCATAGAGGGCTATTACCAGGAAATCGGCAGGGCCGGCCGGGACGGGCTGGCCAGCGAGTGCGTAATGTTTTACACTTACGCCGACACAAGAAAACACGAATTCTTTATCGGTCAAATGATCGATCCGGGACTGCAAAAAAACGCTAGGCGAAAATTAAACGACGTCCTGGAATATGCCGAAACCACGGACTGCCGAAGACGGTATTTGCTTAATTATTTCGGGGAAGAATACGAGGCCTCCAATTGCTCCGCTTGCGATATCTGCTTAACCGAGCAAGAAACTATAGACGCCACCATTATCACTCAAAAAATACTTTCCTGTATCCTAAAAACAAATTCCCGATTCGGCAAAAACTATATCTTGGACGTGCTTCTGGGCAAAAACACGCAACGCAGTAGAAGAAACAATCACGACCGACTGTCTGTCTTCGGAATCGCCCGGGATTGGCCGGAGGACGAATTGGGCCAAATCATAACCAAGCTTATTCAAGCCGGCTTTATCAATAAAACCGGGGATAAATATCCGGTCTTAATAATAACCCGAAAAGCCAAAACTTTTTTGGAAAATCAAGAAACCCTGGAGCTTTCCAAACCCCGATCCGATATCAAAACCAAACAAAAACAAGACAAACAAATTCCGGATTATAATCAAGAATTATTCTCCAGGTTGCGAGAAACGAGAAAAAAATTGGCCGACAAAGCCAATGTTCCCCCCTTTGTAATTTTTGGAGACCAAAGCCTGCAACAAATGGCCGGCTACCTGCCTCAAACCGAGGAAGAATTCGGCCGGATTAACGGAGTGGGGGAGGCCAAGCTGGAAAAATACGGACCGGTCTTTCTGGAAGTAATCAAAAATTTCACACAAGAAAGGGGTATCACTCCGCCGGGCCTACCTCCCGAGTTGAGTTTTACCTCTGCTCGAGAACCGAGAATTAGAGCGGTTCAAAGATACGAAAAAACCAGGGCGTTGCTCAATAAAAAAATCCCGGTAGCCGATATCGCCAAACACCAAAATCTCAAACACTCCACCATAGTTAATCACATTGAAAAACTTTTGGATTCGGATGTAGACCTGGATTTGGAATATCTTAAGCTGCCCCGGGAAAAGTATCAGGAAATCAAAAGCGCTTTTGACACAATCGGAGATGAATTTTTAAAACCGGTGTTTGAATATTTGGAAGGTGAATATAATTACGATGATCTGAGGTTGGTTCGGGTTATAAAAGAAAGTTAAAACCGACTATTTTTGAATAAAGCCGTTGTCCCGCAAGTAACTAATCACTTGATTTAGGCATTCTTCAGGGCTATTTTCTCCGGCTCGAAGCTCCAATTCCGGATTCCCGGGCTCTTCATAGGGGTCGGAAACACCGGTGAAAAAAGGTATTTCACCGGAGCGCGCTTTTTTATAAAGACCTTTGGGGTCTCTTTCTTCACAAACCTTTAGGGGTGTATTTACAAAGACTTCTATATAATTGGTTACATTTTTACGCAAATCCTGTCTCTGCTGGCTGTAGGGCGAGATAAAAGAAGCTATGACCGCCACCCCATTCTTGGCCAGCAAGTTGGCTACAAAACCAATCCGCCTAATGTTCTCGTCTCTGTCTTCCCGGGAAAAACCCAGTTCCTTGGTTAAATTTTCCCTAACCACATCTCCGTCCAACCTCTCAATCTTGGTTCCGTTAATTTTTAGTTCTTTGTAAACTTTGTCTGCCAGAGTGCTCTTTCCGGCTCCGGAAAGTCCGGTAA
>CAYRJF010000108.1:0-2543 GCA_964424365.1 uncultured Gammaproteobacteria bacterium
GGGAATAATAAAGTTCCTCCCCTTTCTCGCCCTGAGCATAGTCGAAGGGACAAGGGGAGGTTAGGAGGGGTTGAGGCTATTGCCGTCACCCAAGGGCCCGGACTTATTACTTCTCTTATAACCGGAGTAGAGACTGCCAAATCTCTGGCCTTTGCTTGGGATATTCCTTTGATCGGCGTGAACCACATAGAAGGCCACATCTACGCCAATTTCATTGGCGCAAATCCGAAATCCGAAACCCTAAATTCTAAACAAATATCAAATATCAAATATCAAATATCAAAAATTTTTCCCACAATTATTTTAACTGTGAGTGGCGGGCATACCATGATTATATTGATGAAAGATCATGGTAAATATGAACTTCTGGGAGATACCAGGGACGATGCGGCCGGAGAGGCTTTTGACAAGGCGGCCCAGCTCTTGGAAATCGGTTATCCGGGCGGTCCCGCGGTTTCTGAGCACGCGCGGAAATTTAAAGGAGAGACGGAGATAGAATTCCCCAGGCCCATGATTCGCGAGCCTAATTTTGATTTTTCTTTCTCCGGCTTAAAAACTTCAATTCTTTATAAAATAAAAAAAGATCCCAAGTGGAGACAAAGAATTGGAGAATATTGTCAGGCCTTTGAAGAGGCGATTGCGGATGTGCTTGTGAGTAAAACTTTAAAAGCGGCGGAGAAACATGGAGTCAAAAATATAATGCTTGCCGGCGGAGTCTCAGCCAATACTGAGTTGCGCAGGCAGCTTCAGGAAAGAGCTAGTAAACTGGAGAGCAAGCCCCGGGTATTTATCCCTGATTTAAAATACACCACAGACAATGCTGTTATGATAGCCACGGCCGGCTACTTCCAGGCCCGGAAAAAAGATTTTACTTCCTGGGACAAGCTCAAAGCTGATCCAAATTTAGAATTGTAAGATGATTTTTGAGATTCTTTGGAAGAATTTAGAGGAGTAGTCTTGTAATTTATAAAAAACAAAAGTTTCTTTAGATAATTTTGTGGGTTTAATAAAGTAAAGTTCCCCCTTGCCTACGGTCAGCCTTTGGCTGGAGGGGGAATTTAAGGGGGTGTAATAGGTTTTAGGTATCAAAAGACTTGATTTATAATAACATTTTGCAACTCTCAACTTTAACACACCCCTAATCCGCCAGCCGGCGGACCCTCCAGGGAGGACTTTTTACAAGAAATAAAAAAGCGTCTTTAGTGGGAGAGACGCTTTTTTAGTATCGAAAATTTATTTTTTCTTTTTCTTTTTTAGTTTTTCCTCGGTTTTGTTTACGATTTGGGTGGTTTTGATTACCGTTGCCGGGATTAGGGAGATGCTGTCTATGCCGCATTCTACTAGGAATTCGTTGAAGTCAGGGAAATCACTGGGAGCTTGGCCGCAGATTCCAACTTTCGTTTTAGTTTTACGTGCCACCTTCACAAGTTCATGAATTAAATATTTAACTGATTCATTCTTCTCATTGGAAGCGCCTTCTACTTTTAAGGAATTACCGGCATCCCGGTCAATTCCCAGGGTGAGCTGGGTGAGATCATTGGAGCCGATAGAGAAGCCGTCAAATTCTTTCGCAAACTGCTCAGCTAAAATGATGTTGGTGGGAATTTCAGCCATTACATAAATCTCCAGATGATTTTTGCCCTGCTTCAGTCCGTTTTTGGCCATTATTTCTTTTACTTTTTTTCCTTCCTCAATGGTTCTACAGAAAGGAACCATTATTTTTAAGTTATTTAGCCCCAAATCTTCCCTTACCCTTTTTAAAGCTTCACATTCCATTTCAAAGGCGGGTAAAAATTTGGGGGAATAGTAGCGGCTGGATCCTCTCCAGCCCAGCATAGGATTAGACTCTTTAGGTTCATAACTCTCACCTCCCAGTAGGTTGGCGTATTCATTGGATTTAAAGTCGGATAATCTCACAATGCAATCCTTGGGATAAACCGAGGCGGCGATGGTGGCCACACCCTCGCTTAATTTTTGAATAAAAAATTCTTTTTTATCCTTAAAACCTTCGGTAACCTCATCAATTTTCTTTTTTAACTTTTTATCTTTAAGTTTTTTGTAATCCAGTAGGGCTAAGGGGTGGACTTTGATGTGGTTGTTGATGATGAATTCCAGGCGAGCCAGGCCGATTCCGTCGTTGGGCACAAAAGAGGAGGGAAAAGCCAGATCCGGGGAACCCACATTCATCATCATTTTGGTTTTGGGCTTCCCGAGATTTTTAATATTGTTTTTGGTAACTTTAAAAGGAAGCTCTCCTTTGTAGATATATCCAGTTTCTCCTTGGGAGGCGTCTACGGTTGTTTTTTGTCCTGACTTAACTTTTTTGCTTACATCTTGAGTTCCTACCACGCAAGGGATACCAAGCTCCCGAGATACTATGGCGGCATGACAAGTTCTTCCACCTTTGTCAGTTACAATAGCTGAGGCGATTTTCATAATCGGCTCCCAGTCCGGATCGGTCATATCTGTAACCAAAACTTCTCCTTTTTTGAAGTTTTTAATATCTTTAAGATCCATTATTTTGTTAGCGGTTCCGGCTCCGA
>CAYRJF010000109.1:0-2526 GCA_964424365.1 uncultured Gammaproteobacteria bacterium
CTCTGCCTCCGCTACCAATAACTAAAATTTTCATCACTAATCCTCCTTTTTTTGTTTAGTTAATTTCGCCTTGCTGTTTATTTCTTTACTTGTTGAATTTTTCCTTTTCAATATAAGTGAACCAAATTGAAGCTTTGTAAGACCTGTCTTGATCCACGACTCTTTCAACCTTTAAAATTTTTAACTTTGAAACATCGCCTTTCAAAGCTTTTTCAAAAACTTCTCTTAGGCTTGACCGGAAAACCTCCTTTTTGTCACCGTAAGGATTTGTGTTTACATGGGGATTGTCGCGGAAAGAATCATGAAAAGCCACCAATTTTACAGATAAAACGTCCGGAATTTTATTCTCGAATCCGGAAAGTTCATATAAAATTGTAGCTTCTTGAGCCTCAGACACCGGAACTGCAATCACAAAGATAACCAAAAAACAAAAAAACATCTTTCTTTTCATTTTTACCTCCCTGTTATTCTGAAAAAATTTATTCCGATTTTTTATAAAAGAGCGCCTCCTGCTCTTAAAAAATTTACAGTATTAGCCCAAAAAGTCAAGTTGTCAAATTAAGTCCGGAAATAGTCCCGAGCTTTCCTTTGGGGCGCCTTTTGAAAAATCAAATCACCCAAGACAAAAGCAATATAATCCCGGCCAAAATGGGCAAAAACCGAAAAACATTAATAGAAACGCCGGCAAACTTATTCCACCTGGTCCCGAAACTGTCCACTAACTCTTTTTTGGAAATTGTCCAGCTTATTATCCCCCCTCCGGCCAAAGCCGAAAATACCACAATTTGATTAGCGGCGAAAAGATCCAATATCTCCAAAAAGGGTTTTCCTAAAAAAGTAAAACCCAGGGGAGTAAAACTTAGGGCTGACAAAAAACCCAAAGGAACCACGGGAGCAAAGGCAAGGAAAGTGGCCTTTTTGTGGGAAAACAAAAATTCCTCTCTAAGAGCTGTTTTTATTACTTCCATACCGGCGATACAGGAACTAATCGCGGCCAAGAAAAATAAAGTAAAAAACATTATGGCTAAATAATAGCCAAAAGGGATGGATTCAAAAATATAAGGCAAAGTAGTGAAAGCGAGCTGGGTTCCCTGTTCCGGATTTAAACCGAAAGAAAAAACAATCGGAAAAATTATCACTCCGGCCAAAAGAGCCACCAAAGTCTCCATTATAGCGACAAAGCCGGCCGATTTGGGCAGATTAACATCATCGGATAAAAAACTGCCGTAAGTGATCAAATACCCCTGACCCACGGCCAAAGAATAAAAAGCCTGGCCGAAAGCTAAAAACCAGACACCGACATTAGCCAAAGAGCCCCAGTCGGGATTAAACAGAAAAACTAAGGCGCGACTCGCCTCATCCAAGCTCAAGCTATATCCGGCTAAAAAAATAATTATTAAAAACAAAAAAGGCATCAGGAGCTTGGATAAAAACTCAATCATCTTAACTCCCTTAGCCACCACCAAAGAGGAGATAAGAACCACCAAGAAAAAATATAGGATAGAGGTGTAGCTGTCGGTGAATTCGGCAAAAGATCTTGTCAGCCCGAAATAGCTTTCTACCGCGTAGCCCAGAGTCCATCCGGTTACGGCAAAATAATAACTCATAATAATGGCAGTAAGGGAAACCACAAACCAACCGAAAATTGAGGCTCTTTTATGGAGAAGCCGGAAAGTTTTCACCGGACTGCCGTGCTCCATCCTTCCCGCGCTCATCTCAAGCACCATAAGAGGAATCCCCAAAAGCAAAACGGAAACAATATAGGCAAACACGAACGAGCCGCCTCCGTTTTCTCCCGCAATATAGGGGAACCTCCAAATATTTCCCAGTCCGACCGCGGCCGCGGCCGTAGCTAAAACAAAACCCTTGGAGGAAGACCACTCCATTCTTTTAATTCCGAGTATTCTGGTTCTTAATTTCATAATTACTTAAAAAAAATAACCAAAAAATTTTGGAAATTCTTGAAAAAAGCTTATTTATACCTTCAATAAAAAATTATAATTTTATTTATTTTAACATTTTTTAAAAATTAAAAAAAGATTTTCTTATAATATATTTTGTTTAATAAATATACACTGTACTTAGGAATTATGTCTCTTAAAAACCCACCCGAAGAACACCGCGCTCCACGCCAAAATAGAAAAAATATTATATTTACAGCTTAAGATAGGGCTTGACTATTGACAAAGACTAGTTGTCGTGTTAAGGTTGTTAAGTCAGGTTAATTACTGACCGCTCTTCTCAAGAGAAGAGTGATAGATATTAGAGAATGTAGAGATAGAGTCGAGTTTCTACTTCTTAGTATTAAATTAACAAACTTTATCTTTACATTTATATGGAAGGAACTATCAAAAAATTGACTGACAAAAACTTCGGTTTTATCGCTCAAGACGGTGGAAATGACTTGTTTTTTCACGCCAACAGCCTCGTCGGAGTTGACTTTGCTCAACTTAGCGAAGGCGATGCCGTAACCTTTGAGATCGAAAAGACCGACAAAGGAAACGCCGCAGTCAATGTACAAAAAGC
>CAYRJF010000110.1:0-2502 GCA_964424365.1 uncultured Gammaproteobacteria bacterium
CGAATCCCACCCTCTCCGCACAGTAGACGGGGTTCGCCCTAAACCATAAAGGTTTAGGGCGCCAGGCACCTTTATGGTGCCTGGCGAATCCCACCCTCTCCGCATTCTCATTTGAGGACTTATGATTTAAGATTTATGATTTGGCTTGTATCAATTAGATTTGTTTCAGACGGAAGAGCTAAAATTGGAGAGAAAACAAATTTCCAAAATCAATATTTAAAAGACGTGGCCTTGAGAGATCTTTGATTTTGACCTTGATTTTTGCAATTCACGGTTTACTATTTACGGTTCACCAATTACTATTATTTTGAGCTTTAATTTTGAATTTTGAGTTTTGATATTTGAGCTTACTATAATTTATTCCCTCGCCACCACCAGGGCTTCCACACGTCGGGCTCCGGCCGTTTTTAAAACTCGGGCGGACTCCTCAAGGGTAGCGCCACTTGTCATGACATCATCCACCAGGATGACTTTTTTATTTACTACCTTATTATTATCTAAAATAGAAAGGGTGTTTTTCATATTGTTTATCCTTTCTTTTCTTTTAAAATAAGTTTGGGGGCGATGATATTTCTTTCTTTCCAGGCAGGGTTTTGTTTCAATTCCCAGGTTCTCGGCCAGTCTTTGGGAAATTAATTCTGCCTGGTTAAAACCCCGCCAATTGTATCTTTTCTGATGCAGGGGGATGGGGGTGAGAAAAGTATTGGAAGAGAGATAAATTTTAGAAGCCTCCCTCTCTTTTAAATCAGATAAAAAAAGGGTGATTAAATCACCCAAATAAGGGGCCAGGCCCTTAAGGAATCGATATTTCAAAAGTTTGATTAGTTTCTTAATTTTTTCGTCATTATAATCAGTAGCCACCAAAACTTTGTCTAGATTGGTTTTAACTCGACAATTTAAACAAGGACGCCCCTCCGGAGATTTTCGCTTGCAAACCGGGCAAACTTGGATGGCTCGGAGATTCAGCTTGGCAAAGCAATTTCGGCAAATCCATCCCCCGTCTTCTTTACAAAAAACACACTCTTCCGGGAAGATTAAATCCCACAATTTTAATTTGTCTATCATTTTTATCTGAGATTGATTTTATGGATTTGTCCGCTTAAATTATCTTTAAAATAAAGTTTGCTTCCGTCCTGGGATACGGTTAAGTCCGAAACATTAACCTCTTTGTTCGGAATGGCCATTAACTCTTTTTGTCCGGTTTGGACATTAATTTTATAGAGATTGTCCTTGGTTTGGGCCGCTACCTCCGGGAACATCCCGGCTCCTTCTTCCAGGTTTTCCGGAACCCCGCAATAAATTTCCTCGTTACTGGCAAAAACACATTTGTCTGACCAAGTGTTTAAGCCCAAGCTTTGCCGACCGGTTCCGATTTTATTACCCTCCGCGTTAACCACCCATAATTTAGGCTTCATATCGTTATTAGAGGAATAAACACTGTAGAGAAGTTTATCTCCTTTTTCTGACCACTTAGGCCGGAAATCTCTTCCTTCAATAATTGTGGATTTGAAATTTTCATCATGTTTACCCAGGAAAAAGACTTCTTGACGGTTAAAATCCACCCCCTTGGTGTACATGGCCACGATTTGCTGGTTAGGAGACCATTCCGGATAAACCGTGTCATCATATTCGCCCACTTTTTCAATTGTCCGGACACTACCCCCGTTATCATCTGCAATGGCCAGCCAGCGGTTGTCCGGATCCATACCAATGCTTTCGGTAATAATCTCTCCCCCGTCCGGAGAGAAATCAAAGTCTTGCCAGTGTTTAGGCAGAGTAATTTGTCTTTCCTCCTCAAAGTCGTAAATAATATTAGAGCCGTCCGGATATTCCAGGATCGCCTTATTCTGAGTAGGGGACCAGTTGATGTTTTCCACATTATGAAAAACCTTATCACTTAAAGTTTTTAAATTGCCGTTTTCATCTAAACGATAAAATTTTCCATCTTTTTGGCTGTAGTATCTCACTCCTTCTCCATCTGTTGTCAGAGAGGGTTTTAGACTGGGGTCTTCGTTTAAGGGAGTAGTTTCCGTAATTCCTCCTTGGGCAACTTCATCCGCCTCTTCCTCTGTCTCTTCTTCTTCCGGGATTGTTCCCGGTTCGGTGGTTGTGGATAAACCTTCGCCTTCACGAGCCTCGGGGAAACCCTCGGGAGAGGTGGTGGTTCCCGGTTGCTCCCCGAGGGGCTCTTCTGCCGGGCTAAAAAAGAAAACAAAATAAATAAGGTAAGCGATTACTAAAACCGCCAAAACAAAACCGATTACTAAAAAGATTTTTTTGTACTTGAATAAAAAGTCTGGTAAATTCATAATTTTAAATTAGTATTTATTGGAAGAAAATTATTTTTCTGTTATAATTGTGTATAGTTTTAATTTGTGTTATAATTTAAGTAATATTATCTTTAAATACATTTTATAACATTGAGTAATTTTAATCAATAAAAGCTTTAGAGGGAAAAGTTTAATTGTTCTAAAAATATGGGATTATTTTCTTCAGACAAAA
>CAYRJF010000111.1:0-2484 GCA_964424365.1 uncultured Gammaproteobacteria bacterium
TTGATTTTTTCTCCGCCTATTTTTCTGCTTTGCAGGTTGCGGTTTTGGCGTTTCAGGGTCTTGATGTTGGAATGTGACCTTTTAGCTCCCTTGGTTGAACCTTTCCCGCAGACATCGCATCTTCTAGACATATAGATAAAATTAAGAAGAGAGGTGGGCCTCTCTATTTGGTTAATTAAAAATTATTGTCAAAAATAATGTAGCAGGAAAATTTAATTATGACAAGAGAAGCCGTAAAAATCAAAAATCAAATCTCAAAAATCAAAATTTAAAAATTTATTTCCTTTTGGATTTTATTTATCCAATAAAATTAAACTTGTAGCGGCAATTCCCGCGGTTTCTGAGCGTAGGATTGTTTTACCCAAAGTGGCAAAGGTTAAGTTATATTCTTGAGCTAGCTTAATTTCTTCTTCGCTCCAGTCCCCTTCGGGGCCGATAAAAACGGAAATATTTTTTCTGTTTTTATCCTGAGTCTTTAAATTTTCTTTATCTGAGTCACTAGTAGAGAAAAAATGATTTAAGTCAAAATTTTTAGTTTCCTTAAGCGCTTCCTTAAAAGTAATTTTTTCGGAAATCTCCGGCACTATAGTCCGACCCGACTGCTCAGTCGCCTCCAAGGCGATTTTCTCCAATCTTTCTTTTTTAAAATCCAACTTCACAGTCCGATCAGCCACCAGGGGCACAATCCGAGACACCCCTATTTCCGTTGCCTTTTCCACAAGCCACTCCAAACGGTCTTTTTTTATAATGGAAGTAAATAAGGTTAATTTTATCTCCGGCTCTGTCTTTTTTTCATAGACTTCCAGGATTTTTACTTTTAGATTATTTTTATTAATTTCCCCTATTTCCGCCTTGGCTTCCCGTTCTGTTTTTCCATCACTTAAAAAAACCGCCTCGCCAATCCTGGCTCGCAGAACTTTGCCGAGCTGGGAAACCACCCTGGGCTCAGTTATATCTATTTCTTTTTGATCTAAATCACAATCTAGTATAAATCTAAATTGACTCATATTTTTTCTTTTACATTTTACTTTGTTGTTTTTAAGCTCAAAACTGCAACGAGGCCAAACTCACCAATTAACCAATATACCAATACACCGGTATAACCTCCTTTATCTTCATAACACAAAAAGTAATTTATTGTATTTTTTACTTATTATAATAAGTAATTTTAACTTATAAAATCTAAATAATTTTTCTTATTAACCACGTCAAATTCCGATTCCGGATAGGCCTCTTTCCATTCCTTAGGCATCTTGGAGTCCTTTTTAAATTTAAGCTCATAACCATAGAGTTTGCCCTCGGCTTCTTCTACCAGATCTATTTCCTTGCCGCCCCAGGTTCGCCAAAAATAAAGATTCAGATTGCGGAAATTATTATTGTTGTATTTCACTCTTTCACTAATTATGAAATTCTCCCACAAAGCGCCCGTGTCCTGACGAAGACGGAGTGGATTAAAGTTGTTGATCAGGGCGTTTCGGACACCGTTGTCGTAAAATAGAGGTAATTTGTCAACCCCACCTTTTTTTCTCTGGTATTTTTATAGTTTTATTTTAGCATATTTTTATTGCATAAAAAAAACAGTCCTTTGCTGTTGGGCCAAACTTTATGTCGAGTTTAAAAAATTAAGGCATTATAATTTATTTAAAAATTACCTGCCTCGCCGGCAAGGCGGGCAAAATTTAAAAATTTATATATAATTGATTATTTTGTGGAACGAAAACGGCGGTCCCTCCCGATTGTCGAAGGCTGCCGCAAAACCAATTCATTCCTTTTAAGACAAAAAATGTTTCGACATTTCGCTTGCGAGAGTTTTCCAACCCAAAACATTTCCCTCCGAACGCGATTGTTTTTTCTCACCTCCGTAAACCACATAAGAATCCTTCCGGTTAAGCCCGGAAATTTTGTTGTAATAACTAAGTCCCCTAAAATAATCACCGGTAATAGTCCTCCCGGCTTTAATCTCCACCGGCACTAATTTTTTACCGTCATCCCATAACAGGTCGACCTCATTCCCGGTTTTGTCCCGCCAAAAAAACAGGTCACCGCCCAAATTGTTATAATATTTATACTTTAAAAACTCGGATATTATCATAGTTTCAAATATAGCGCCTCTGAAATAGCTATTCTTTAACTCATCCTTGCTTCTAATCCCCAAAAGAGCGCCTAAAAGCCCCGGATCATAAAAATAAATTTTAGGCATCTTCACTACCCGTTTATTAAAATTTTTATGATGAGGTTTTAAAAGATGAATAATAAAACCGGCCTCGAGTACCGAAAGCCAATCACTCGCGGTTCTGTGATTTATTCCGCAATTATTGGCCAAGGAGGAAACATTTAATGTTTGTCCGGCTGATCCGGCGCATAACTTTAAAAATCTTTCAAAATCCCTGATATTGCCGATATTTTTGATTTGTCTGACATCTTTTTCTATATAAGTCTGGATGTAATTGGAATAATAAAAACTTGTATTCATTTTCCGGTCAT
>CAYRJF010000112.1:0-2439 GCA_964424365.1 uncultured Gammaproteobacteria bacterium
GGCAGTGTCTCAGTCCCAGTGAGGCGGGTAATGCTCTCGCACCCGCTACCCGTCGTTGCCTTGGTAAGCCGTTACCTTACCAACAAGCTGATAGGACACAGGCTCCTCCTAGGGCGGTGAGACCTTTAAGTGGGAATGACTTAGTGTCCCCCCACTACTATCGAGTATTATCCCCGCTTTCGCAGGGTTATCCTCGTCCCTAGGGTAGATTGCCCATGTGATACTCTCCCGTTTGCCCCGTGCACCGTATGGTGCACGGTCGACTTGCATGCCTTAGGCACGCCGCCAGCGTTCATCCTGAGCCAGGATCAAACTCTTAATAATGATTTAGAGTAAGATGTTTAATCTAAAAAGATTAAACTATGACTCTTTAGAATATAGAGAATTAGTTTCCAAAAGGAAACTTAATTGCACATTTAGTGAATTGGCGCCTGTTAGCACCAAAATTTTATTAAATTTTTAATGAGCAAACTATAAATATAGCTTATCTTAAAATTTTTTAATGACTGTAGAGCTTGGCTCGTTATTAAAAAATTTTAAGATACCTTATATTTTTTGAAAAGTTTTCGCCCCAGGCGGACAGGAAAAAATTTTTTGAAAAATTTTTTAAAGTTGCCTTGAAAGAAAAAAACAGAGATATTAAGCGAATTAATATCACTGCGACTCAACTTACTTGAATTTTTTTATTCTGTGATTATATTAAAGGTTTATTTAACTCTTGTCAAGAGGCTGGAGAAATATAGATTTAAATATATATTTCTCATTTTTTAAGTTTTATGATAAGGTGGTAAGTAAAGAAAAATAACTGTTTTAATGTTTTTTAGGAAAGGCACAACCGTAATTGTTTTAACACTTCTTTTTTTGTCAGGGATTTTTTTAACCGCAAAAAATTTTCCTATTAAAAAGGTTCAGGCCCAGAACAGTGAAAGCGTGATTATTAATGAAATCGCTTGGATGGGCACAGCCAGCTCAAGCCATCGGGAATGGCTTGAGTTTTTTAATTCCGGAACCAGCACTCGGGATATTTCCGGTTGGTCTATTTTCGGAGCTGATACCGGGGAGTGCTTGAATTTTTCCCAAGCAGATGGCTTCTCAAATAGTAAAATTTCTCCCGACGGCTACTTGCTTTATGGAAACGAGGAAAATATTTTTGAAAGTTTATCAGTGGATATTTGGGACGCTACCATGGGTCTGAACAATTCCGATCCCGGAGATGTAAAACTTTTTAATGATTCCGATTGCGGAGAAGGAGCGGGGGTGATTATTGACGAGATTAATAACACCGAAGAGTGGTTGGCCGGAAATGCGGACGAGCTTAAAACTATGGAGAGATCCGCCTCCTTTGATTGGCAAACCAGTGCCCGGGCCGGAGGCACGCCGAGAGCGAAAAATTCCGCCGGAGAAAGCGAGAGTGAAAAAGAAGACAACCCGGAAAACCGGGAAGAGAAAAACCCTCCCGACCCCGAACCAGACATCTCCGCCGGAACTTCTTTTGCTTCTCCTTCAGATCAAAACAATTATCAAGAAGAAGACATTTTGATAACCGAGTTGGTAAGCGACCCGGAAGACGGCGAAAAGGAATGGGTAGAGATTAAAAATAATTCCGGAAGTTTTATAGATTTGGAAGGATGGGTCTTGGAAGAAGGAAGCGGTTCCCAAACCAAGCTAAAGGGAGAAATCAGGTCTAATACTTTTTTTCAAATAAAAGAGATAAAAGGAAATTTGAATAATTCCGGAGACTCGGTTTTTTTAAAAAGCCAGAGTGGAAAAGTAATTGACCGGGTTTCTTATGGAGACCGGTCTAAGATAAACTCTGCTCCGGACTCTCCCCTATCTTTAGCTAGAAAAGAAAAAGATAATTGGAAGCTAACCGATCAAAAAACACCCGGTAAAGCCAATATCATTAAAAATGAAACAGAAACCAAAGAAAAAAAGGAGGAAATAATAATAACCGAAATTTTTCCCAACCCGAAGAAAAGCGATAGGGAAAAAGAATTTATTGAGCTTTTTAATACAGGAGACAAGGAGGTTGATTTAACCGGCTGGAAGTTGAGCGCGGATTGCGGGCGAGAATATATTTTGGGCAGGCATGATTTAGAAAAATATCCGGTTAGAATTAAACCCAAGAGTTATTTAGTAATTTATAGAAGCAGAAGCTTCCTGCCTTTAAACAACAACGGTGATAATCTGGAAATTTTTAAACCGAAGAAAAATACGCCCCTACAAAGCTTAAGTTATTCCCGAGCTACTCCCGGATTAAGCTATAACCGGACAAAAAATTTAGTCGCTTCCACCTCGCTTGACTCTACCAGGAGATTTTTAACTCAGTCTACTCGAGTGGGGGATTGGGTTTGGAGTTTAAAAATAACTCCGGGGAGCAAAAATGAAATCAGAGAAGTTAATAAACCTCCCCAAGTTTCTTTTTCTTGCCCCCGAGAT
>CAYRJF010000113.1:0-2369 GCA_964424365.1 uncultured Gammaproteobacteria bacterium
AGATCTACACGTACTGACACACTCTTTCCCTACACGACGCTCTTCCGATTTCGGCTTTATCTCCCATTTCTTCCGCTAAAGCGTCCACTATAGGCCCTTGCATTTTACAGGGTCCGCACCATTCGGCAAAAAAGTCCACCAAGACCGGTTTTTCTTTTGAGGCTTCCAGGGCTTCGGTTTGAAAATTTTGATCATTGAATTGTTTAGACATAAAAATAAAATTAGTTTTTAGCTTCTAGTTATTAGCTTTTAGCTTTAATATTAACATATACCCCTGGGGGGTGTCAACCCTTCACTTTTTATTCAGGCCAAAAGGGGCGAGACAATAAAAAAGCCCCAAAAAAAGAAAAGGGCTTTTTAGTCGGCTATTTAATAATTTTATCTACTATCCCGTATTTTTTAGCTTCTTCCGCGCTCATAAACCTGTCTCTGTCTGTGTCTTTTTCTACCTTAGAGATGGGTTGGCCGGTGTGTTTAGAAAGGATTTTGTTCATTTTTTCTTTAACTTTTAAAATGTGTTGGGCTCTAATATTAACATCAGTAGCTTGTCCTTCCGCTCCTCCCATAACTTGATGAATCATTACTTCACTATTGGGAAGAACAAACCTTTTTCCTTTAGTCCCGGCAGCTAAAATAGTTGCAGCCATAGATGCGGCGGTACCTACGCAAATAGTTGAAACGTCGCAATTCAAATATTGCATGGTATCATAAATACCCATACCCGCGGTTACCGAGCCTCCCGGAGAGTTAATGTAAAATTTAATATCTTTTTCTTTGTTTTGAGCATCCAAAAACAATAATTGGGCTATAACAATATTAGCCACATTATCGTCAATCGGCTCTCCCAGAAAAATAATCCTATCTTTTAAAAGCCGAGAATAAATATCATAAGCTCTTTCCACGTTTCCTGATTTTTCTATGACTGTTGGTATTAATGGCATAAATTCATTTTATTTTATTATTTATTGACTTTACAACCTGATTTTAGGTTAGTGAAATACGTTTGTCAAACTACATTGTTGAAATCCTAAATATTAAATCCGAAACCCTAAACAAATTCTAAATTCCAAATAACGAAACAAAACTACTCAATATTTTGTTCGTCTTTTTCTATCATATCATAAATTTTGTTTAAAAACATCTTCGGAGCTTTCCGCTTTAATAAATTAAGAAAATTAATATTTATCTTATTTTTATATTATAATTTATATGTCTCAAAAATTCAAATTCCTTTTTTAATCGATTGACTCATAAATTTATTATAATTTAAAATAGTAATTCTCTCAAATTAAACAGATGTACAGAGATATCTCTGTACAGGTTAATTTTTGCATTTCTTTCAGAAAGAGTTTAGGGGTTTGTTGATTTTTCAAGCCACTTTGCTAATATATAATCATGACTGAGAAACAAAAAATTTTATTTTCCGGAATTCAGCCTAGCGGCACTCTGCATATAGGAAATTACATCGGGGCTATTTCCCAGTGGCTTTCTCTGCAGGAGAACTACAACTGCATTTTTTGCGTGGTGGATTATCACGCCATTACCGTTAAACAGGACCCCGAGGTTTTGCGAAAAAATATCATAGAAACCGCCAAGGTTTATTTGGCTTGCGGAATTGACCCCAAAAAAGCGATAATTTTTCAGCAATCCGATCTTCCGGAGCACACCGAGCTTGCCTGGATTTTTAATTGTGTTTCCGCCCGGATTAGTGATCTGGGGAAGATGACTCAATTTAAAGACAAATCCGGAGAAAAAGAGAGTGCCAGTGTGGGACTTTTTGATTACCCGGCTTTAATGGCCGCGGATATTTTGCTTTACAACACTGAGGTGGTTCCGGTGGGTGAAGATCAAAAACAACATGTGGAACTGACCAGAACTTTGGCTAAGAGATTTAATAAAAGATTCGGGGAAACTTTTGTCGTACCCGAATTAAAATTTAGAAAAGAAGGCGCGCGGATTATGGGTTTGGATAATCCGGAAAAGAAAATGAGCAAAAGCGCCGAAAGTGAATTTAATTATATTTCCTTAACCGATAACCCGGAAAAGGCGGCCAAAAAGATAATGAAGGCGACCACTGACTCCGGCTCGGAAGTAAAACACGACCCTGAAAACAAAGCCGGTGTCTCCAATCTTTTAACTATTTATTCTCTGTTTGCTAACAAATCCATTAAAGAACTGGAAAAAGAATATAAAGGCAAACAATACGGAGAATTTAAAAAAGACCTGGCTGAAGTTATAAAAAATTTCTTAAGCGATTTTCAGGAAAAATACAATAAGATCACTAATAAGCAAGTGGAAAAAGTTTTTAAACAAGGCGCGGATAAGTTAAAACCGGTAGCAGAAGAAAAAATTCTGAAAGTAAAGAAAAA
>CAYRJF010000114.1:0-2342 GCA_964424365.1 uncultured Gammaproteobacteria bacterium
ATTTCCCCGGAAACACTATTTACCTCCAACCGGTGGCAAAGCAGAATAAAATCTACAAAAAATCCTAGGATAAATCAGAAGATAAATCCTAGGATTTTCTATTTTGTGCAAGCTAGAAGCTAACAGCTGAAAGCTAAAAGCTACTTGCGTCAGCCGGACTGCAGTTTTTTTGTAAAAACAAACACAAAATATAATCTACCGTTGCAGTCCCTGTTCGGAGACTGCAACGGAGCCAAACCTTAGGGTGTCCCAACGCGGAAGTCAGGAAAAAATCCTAGGATAAATCAGAAGATAAATCCTAGGATTTTCTATTTTGTGCAAGCTAGAAGCTAACAGCTGAAAGCTAAAAGCTACCCGAGTCCGTATTGTTTAATATTCTCATCCGCGATTTCTTGGATTTTCTTAATTTGTTCTTCGCCACGCTTATTTTTAAACAAATGTTTAAATCTACCCTGCATTTTTAAATATTCATCTACTTTGGTTGGTTGTTTAATTTTGTTCGTGTTGGTTAATTTTCCGTTTTCATATTCCAAAAGAGGATAGAGTCCGGTTTGGGCGGCCAGCTGAGCCGCTTTTATGGTTTGTTGGGGTTCAATTTTCCAGCCGGGCACGCAAGGGGAGAGAATTTGGATATAAGCAGGCCCGGGGGTCTCCAGAGCTTTTTTAACCTTTTTTTGGATATCCGGGATAAATCCGGCTGTGGTTTGGGCAACATAAGGAAGTTTGTGAGCCAGAGCAATGGAAATCATGTCCTTCTTTCTTTGGTGTGAGCCAATCGCGTCAATTGTTTCTCCACAACCCGAGGGGGTAGTGGTGGTGCTTGACCCCCAGGGAGTGGCGCCACTGGCCTGCATTCCGGTATTGGAATAAGCCTCATTGTCATAGCAAACATAAAGGATATCTTCGCCTCGCTCCCACATTCCGCTAATTAAACCAAAGCCGATATCAAAAGTTCCGCCATCCCCTCCCTGGGCAACGACTTTTATATTTTTCAGCTTCTTTTTTTCTTTTTGGGTTTTAGCTTGTTTGAGTTTGTAGTCCAGGGCCGCCCTTAAACCCGAGGCGATTCCGGCCGAGTTTTCAAATAAAGAGTGAATCCAGGGCATTCTCCAGGCACTATTAGGGTAGGGAGTGGTGGTTACCTCCAGACAACCCGTGGCATTGGCGATTATTACCTCGGGGCCCAGGGCATCGGCCACGGTCTTGGCCGCCACCATCTGACCGCAACCGGCGCAAGCCCGGTGTCCGGGGGAGATAAGTGATTCGTTTTGTTTAACTTTTGATTTGGGTTTTGTAGTAGTGGGCATAATATTATAAAAATGAATTATGAATTATGAATCAAGAATTAAGAGTTTGATATTTATTCATTATTCAAAATACTTTATTCTATATTCAATTAGTTGAAATTGCCTTCTTAACTTCCCCCTTATCTGGTATTTTCAAACTTTGGCTTTTAAAGCGGGAAGCGTCCAGGACTTCGATTAGGATGGGTTTATTGTTGGCCCCCAGGTGCAGTAAAAAATTCCCAAATTCCTTGGTTTGCTTGATTTTACCTTTCCCCAGCTCCCAGCTTAGAATGTTTGATTCCGGATCGTAGTTCATGAATTTTGAATAATGAATTAGGAATTAAGAATTATGGATTTGTTTTGATTTTTTTATTAAACCATTTATTAATTTATGGACAGTTACTGTTTGTTCGGCTATATCAATAAATTTTTTATTTTCCAAATATTTGACATCTCTGGCGATTAAAAGTTGATTTTGCAGTTCAGTTAAAGAACCTTGAGCTACGGAATAAAAATTAATTTTATCTTTATAGGAAATCCGACTGAAACCCTCAGCTATGTTAGAGGTTATAGAAACAGCAGCCCTTCTGATTTGGCTTGTTAATCCGAATATTTCTTTATTGGGAAAATTTTCGGTAACACTATATATTTTCAACACTAATTTATGGCCTTCTTTCCAGGCGTTTAAATCCGTAAAAGAGTATATTTTTCTTTTTTCTTCATTATTCATTATTCTAAAATTCATTATTCTATTTTCACAGGGTAGAACGTAAACACCTTTACCATTTCTTTGTCTTTTTTATAAACCACTCTACAACTCTCTTTTTGGGCAAAAACATATCCTCCTTTTTTAGTCTCTTTTTCCGGCGTTTCTATAGCTTCTTTAACCATTTCTTTGGTAAAAAAAACCTGGTGTCTTTGTAATATTTCAAATTTTTCTTCTGCGTATTTGGTAAAGTGGATCATGGTTTTGAATAATGAATTACGAATAATGAAGAATGAGGGTTGTTTAATTTTATACTTTATTCATAATTCAAACTTCGTCATTCAATTTTT
>CAYRJF010000115.1:0-2282 GCA_964424365.1 uncultured Gammaproteobacteria bacterium
ATAAGTTGAACCGAATTGTTTTAACTTTTCTTCTCTTTCTCGTGCTAATTCTTCTGTTGGATAGGCCTCATAATATTTTAACTCCAAAGGTCTTCTGTGCATCGTGGCTTCTACTTTACCTCTTTGGTGTTGTTTGAATCTAAGTTTTAAATTCGAGGAATAACCAACGTAAAAACGTCTGTCTTTTCTGCTTTGTAATAGATAAACGTAATACATACTGGAGGGAATCGCCCCGCCCTTCGCGAAGGGCGGGGTACCATTAACCGACACCCGCTATATAAAATTAAAAGCTCAAAATTCAAAGCTCAAAATTTGTTTATATTCATATTATATTGACAGAATTTAAACAAAAAATAAACGCTCTAAACTAGAAAGACGCATTTTGTTGCGCCTTTAAAGTATTATAAATGCTGATTTTAAATCTGACAAGCGCTTAGGAATCATTTCCTTTTTCCAAAACTTCCTTGTATTCAGACTCATAAATATGCAATATGGTTAAGGCCAAAGAAATAACCAATGGTCCTATAATGACCCCCCAGAAACCGAACAAAACGATTCCGCCTAAAATAGAAAATATAATAAACAAGGGGTGAGCTCCGGATTTTCCTTTTATCACATAAGCCCGGATTATATTGTCGGCAAAACTAATCAAAATCGCTCCCCAAAGAAGTATGAAAACACCTTCCCAAATATTTCCTGTTAAAAGCAAATAAGCTCCCACCGGAAACCAAACAATTCCGGAGCCCATATAAGGAATCAAGGAGAAAAAGGCGGTTAAAATCGACAACAAAAATACCGGGATACCTACAATAAAAAAACCAATACCCGCCAGCAAGGCCTGGGCAATGGCGGTAACAAAAGTGGCTAAAACCGTGGAATAACTAACTTCGCGAAACTTTTCAAAAATCTTCTCACTATGTTCACGAGGTAGGGGCATCCAATCCTTGAGTTTTCCGGCCATTCTCTCGCCATCCAGAAAAAAGAAAAACATTATAAAAACAATGGCTACCAAAGATATAATAAAATTAGTGGTTCCGGTTATGAAAGTGGTAGCTCCTTCAACTAAAACATTACTGATTTTCTTGGCCAAATCAACCACAAAAGATTTAATGTTTTCCCCGCTTATCCCCAAAAATTCCTCGGCTTGCTTTAAAAGATCGCTTCCCACAATTTCTTTTAAACCGTTGTCGTTAACAAATTCCGCCACGCTTTGATAGGCGGAAATTGATCTTTGAGCGGATACTACCAATAAATTAATCACCGGAATAATCACAATCAAAACAATCAAAAAACACATTACCAGGGAGGCTAATTTTCGACCGATCTTTCCACGCAGCCACTTGTAGGGGCGGAAAAAAATGGAGGTAAGTATCGCCGCCACCAAAAACTCTACCAAAAAGGGTTTAAAGACAAAATAACAGCCGGCAATAATGGCTATGAGCAAAACTAACAAAAATACTTTTCCGATTAAATCTTTGGTCATAATTATTTTTCAATTTTATTTAATATATCAGGGTATCTTTGTAATATATATTCATATCTTTCCATTTTTTCTCCTGTTTCCTGATTGATTAAGGGGGTTCCGTCGGGATAGTAAACCCCTTTGGTGTCTCCGTATTTATTTAAACCATTATCTTCGAGCCACTCGTCAATTTTTTCTTTTTGCTCCCGGGTTAGCTCGGCGGGAGCTGTTTTTTCTTTTTCTTTCTTCTCATCTTGACTTTCCTTTAAGAAGCCCAAGGTGGAGTTTTCCGCTTCTTTATCAAAACCGTTAAATTCTTCACCCAATCTATCATTAAAGGTTTTTAGTTTATTCTTAACCGCTTCACCCGCTCCCTCGGGACTACAACCGGACAAAAGAAAAAGCAAAACCGCAAAAAAAATAACTGAAAAAATTGTAGTTTTATTTTTAGCTATTTTAAGCACGGGGGTTTTATTACTTGGTTTCTTTATGAATGGTGTGTTTACCGCAGGCCGGGCAATGCTTCTTGAGCTCTATTCTCTCCTTAATATTTCTTTTATTTTTTCTGGAGTAATAATTTACTTTCTTGCACTCAGTGCACTCCATTTTAATCATGTTGTCTTGAGACATAAAATCAAATACAGCCAACCTTTCCGTTAATCTTTGCTAAGGGCGGAAAATTTGTTGCTGAAAAACTTTATTTTTTATCTATTCTTATAATAATTTATTTGGGAAGAAAAGTCAACGCGTTTAAAATATGTAAAATAATTAAAATAAGTTAAATAAGTATTTTTGTCTTTTTTAAAAACTTATTTTACTT
>CAYRJF010000116.1:0-2270 GCA_964424365.1 uncultured Gammaproteobacteria bacterium
TTTAGCTTATCTTATCAAAAAAATCATAATTTTTCAATTTGGTTAAAAATATTTAAGATTGGGAAAATTTAAAAGCACGGCCTCCTTAAAAATAAAACTGAACCGTGCTTTACAGCCCCTATTTAAAAAGTCAAACTTTATTCTTCTCCGGATAACTTACTTTGACACTTTTTTAAATCTTCTTTTAAATTTTTTCTTTCTTTTTTTAATTCTTGCCGTCTTTTTTCCAAATAAGCGTTTTCCTCATAAATTTCCTCCAACTCCATTAAAAGCTCCATTTGCTCGCTACTGCGAGACAAAACCATAATATGATTAGCCAAGTTAATCCCTTCCTGTTTTATCCAATAATCCTCGCTTTCCGAATCATGCTCCCCCAGGTAACGGGCTTGCCTGGCCTGATATTTGAACAAAGCCTTATCTTGATTCATTTTTTCATCCGCCTCCTGAAAAAACAAGTCCATACCGGCTAAATTTTCCGCTTGAGAATCCTCTATTCCCGCATTTTTCCCTTTTAATTCCTTGGTTTTTTCAGCAATACTGCCCGGCTCCTTTTGGTAAATTTTGGAAAAAGAGCTTACTCCGCAAGAAGCGGAAGCGAAAAATTTATAATCCTTAAATCTCTCTTCCAATTCGGTCATTTTTTGGCTTTCCTTGTCCTGAATTATTTCAAACAACTTTTTTCTTTTCTTCTCCTCTCCCAAATCTTCCCAAGAGTCAATCTCCGGGTCTTCCAAAACCACCTTTTCATAACGTCGTAATTTTCTGTTAACTTCCCCGGGAGTTAAATCAGACTCAATAGTGTTTAAATAATCTTTAAAATACTCTTGATAATATTTTTTCAGCCTGGCAATAATATCTTCTTCCCTTACTACCCCCTCTTTTTTAAAATCAATCTCAGTCAATTTATCATTTATCTGTTGGCCCAGCACCTCCTCTAAATTGCCACTCCCGGTTTTTTCTGAGCCTAATTTAAAATTCGCCTTACTTAAATCAACGGATCCGTCTTTGGGTCCGATCGCCAAAACGCCAAATTCATCCCCTCCTTCCCCGGAAATAACAAATTCCGTTTCTTTGGCTATTTCCGGGTTTAGCTCTTTGATCTCCCCAACCGCTTCTTTGATTTTTTGATATATTAAATAAAGATATTGGTCTCCCTTTTCGTGTCCCATTATATCGTTAATTGTCTTCAAGCCCTCCACATCCAAAGAAGCTCTGACCAGATTCTGATTGCCTTCATTTAGGCAATCTTTAATGGTTTCTTTAACAAAATTTTTATTCACCAGCTTTTCTTCTTTAAAAATATACCGGTCGTCAATAAACTGACTTTCGTATAAATCCAAATATTCCCGGGCCAAATCCCAGTTGCCTTTCTTTTTTTCCTCCTCCAAATCCTCTCCTAAAAGGTTTTTTAAATAATTGGAAACTTTTTCTTTCTCACTTTGGCTGGGTATTTTTCTCTCCTTAATAATTGTCTCCGCCGTCCTCTCCGGTGATTCAAAACCGGGATTCTCCGGCCCTTTGGGTTGAGTCATATAAAAATATTTATTAAAAAAAGGGTGGTTTTATTTTACCACCCTCGACTAATTTTTTCAATTGTTGTCTTCTCTTTTTTCTTTTTCTTTTGATGTTTCTTCCTCCTTTTCTTCCGGGTTGGGGTTTCTTCTAAATCTGTTTTTGTGTAAAATCTGTAAAAGCCTTCTTTTTGCTTCGCGAGCTGACTTTTCTTTATTAACCATTATTTTTCCCTCCTCTCCTTTTTAATTAAAAAATATCAACTAAGCTTAACTAAAAAAAAGAAAGAGGTCAAATATTTAAAACTAAAAAATAAACTTCTGTCAAGCTTCAAAAAACTATCAACTCTGTCTTTCTTCCAACTTCACCTCCAAACTCTCTTCTTCTCCTTGCCGTAAAACCTTTAACTCTATCTTTTCCCCGGGATCATATTGATTTATAGCTCTGGCTAAAGGATTGTCTGAGTCCAATTTCTCTCCTTCCACTTCTAAAATTATATCATTTTCTTGAAGTCCGGCTTTATCTGCCGGAGAGCCGGGAATTACCGCCAAATCTGTCCTTGCTTCTCCTCGAACAATTAAAGCCCCATAATCCACATCTAAATTATTCGCCTCAGCAATTTTTTTGTTAAGCATTACATAGCGAACTCCCAACCAAGGCCGAACAATTCTGCCTTTTTCCTTAACATCTTCAATAACCTCCCTAACTTCATCAATCGGCAAAGCAAAACCGATATTCTCGGCCCCGCTGGCCCGGGC
>CAYRJF010000117.1:0-2223 GCA_964424365.1 uncultured Gammaproteobacteria bacterium
TCAACTGTGCGGAGAGGGGGAGATTTGAACTCCCGGTTTGTTTAAAAAACAAACGCCGCATTTCGAGTGCGGTGCATTCGACCACTCTGCCACCTCTCCCCAGGAAAATTTCAAATTTCGAATGTCGATTTTCGAATCAATACTGATAACTATTTCTCTAACTCACTCTCTTTTAAAAACTCCCATTTTCCTTCTGTTAAATCTCCCAAATTTACACCATCTACTCGAATCCTTTTCAAATCCTTCACATCCAAGCCCAAGACCTTGAACATTCTCCTAACCTGGCGCTTTTTGCCTTGAGTTAAAATTATTTTAAAAGTATTGTCGTTTATTTGCTCAACTTTTTTAGCCTGAACCACCCCATCACCCTCTCCGATGTCTATTCCTTTTAAAAATTTCTCTTCTATATTTTCTTTGATTTTTGCATTTTGATTTTTGATTTTTACCCGGTATTCCTTTTCATGTCGGAAGGAAGGATGGGTAATTTTATTAGCCCAGTCCCCGTCATTAGTTAAAATAACCAATCCCCGGCTATCCTTGTCCAGGCGCCCCACTAAAAACAACTTTTCTTTGACATCAACCAAATCAAAAACATTAAGCTCGTTTTTGAATTTTCTAGTAGTACAGGTATAACCCTTGGGTTTATTGAGCTTAATGTAAATTGGGCAAGTCTTTTTTTGCAAGTCTTTTCTTCCTATCCGGACAACATCTTCTTCAGCCACTTTCTGGCCCGGTTCAGCTATTTTGTTATTAACACTTACCTTGCCTTTTCTAATCAATTCTTCGGCTTGCCGGCGAGAATAATTTGTCCGCTCAGCAATATGCTTTTGTAAAACCTTAGGTATCATTTGATTTTAATCTTAAATTAAACAAACTTATCAAGGCAAGCAAAATCCAAAAGAGCACCGCTAAATCATTTTTAAAATAGGGAACATCCACCAGTCCGTGAACAACTACAACTATAAATGAGCCGGCTAATCCTAAAATTAAATATTTATTCCTGCCGTCTACATAAGCTAAAAGCTGACAGCTGACAGCTAAAAGCTTAGCTATTATCCAAACAAACAACAACAAACCGGCCACTCCCAGCTCAACCCAAAAATTTAAAAAAATATTATGGGGATAAAGGTAAGTTTCTACCGGCTGCCAATATTTGGCCTTATATTCTTGATTAAATAGCAACAATTTGGTTTTAAAAAGAGGGTCTTTGTCCCGATTATAAAAAATTCCTTCCTGGTGATAAGGTTTTACAGCTTCTTGATAGCTAGCCAGGCCGGGGCCAAAAATTAACCGAAAATTGCTTTCAGTTAACATCTCCCCGGTTTCTCTCCACTGTTGCTTCCGTATTTCTCCGGACAAGTCGCTCAAAGTCGCTTTTTCCACCACTTTGGTTCTGGGACCCGGGACCAAAATCAAAAAAATCAATCCTATCGCCAAAATTCCGTAAGCAAGCCACCGCCAGGCGCGGCCCGCGAAAAACAAAAAAACAAGCAAGGCACCGCCCAAAGCTATTAAAGCTCCTTCACTGCGAGCAAAAAAGATACTTAAAAGAGAAATCGACATAACAAGGCCTAAAAAACTTGCCTTGAAAAGATTTAAGTTAAAATTTTTTTTCTCTTCTCTCCATTTTTTTATCTCAGTCCAGGCCTGCCCGAAAAAAATTATCACCAGGGGAGCTAAAAAAAGAGCCAGGGCATTAGGGTAGGGGAAAACCGAGGTTACCCGTCTGGTTGCCTCTGCCTGCCAAAATTCATTTCCGATCCCCAGGCCGGTAATTTTTTGAAAAATCGCGTAAAGACTTAAAAAAAACGCTGAGAAAGCCAGGGCATAAATAATTTTTTTTAATTTTTCTTTGGTTTGAAAATTATTTAAAAGCAAAATAAATACTAAAATGGGTTCAAAAAAATAAGCCTTCCAGACTCCCAGGGCCTCATTGCTGAACCCGGCCACACCCGCGGAAACAAAAGAAATTATAAGTAATAAAGAAATTTCAACATCAAAAGGGTAACGCCTGCGAATTTTGAATTTCGAATTTCGAATTTCGAGTCCAAATAATTTTCTAAAAGCGTTTTTTATGTTTCTGAATTGCTGTTTGTAATTTTTTAAAAGCCAAACAAAAAAAGCAATTAAAATCATTGCTTCTAACAAGGTAAAAGGAAGGCCTAAAATTTGAAAACGGACTAAATAAGCGGGCAAACCGAAAATTAAAAGCAAAATCGCCCA
>CAYRJF010000118.1:0-2186 GCA_964424365.1 uncultured Gammaproteobacteria bacterium
TTATTTTAATTCTAGTAAAATTATTTATTTTACTTCTAGTTTTAATTACATAATTTACTTAATTTAGACTATGAAAAATTTACTCAAAAATTTCTTGATCTTTTTTATAGTTTTTTTGGTGATCGCGGCCTTGTTTAGCTCATTTTCCGGAACCGGGGAAGAGCAGGAAAAGGTGGGAATCAATTATTTAGTTCAGCAAGTCCAAGAAGAAAACGTCGAAAGCATTACGGTGGAGGGCGAAGAGTTAAAAGTAAAGCTAAACAACGGAGAAGAAAAAGAAATTAAAAAAGAAAGCGGTGAATCTTTAACCACCACTTTGAATAATCTGGGTGTGTCTCCGGAGAAGATCTCTAGAGTTGATATCAAAATACAGGAGGAATCAGGTTTTGATTATTTTGCCACTAATATTTTGCCGATTTTATTGCCCTTTTTGTTGATTGGCGCTTTGATATTTTTTATGATGCGGGGGATTCAGGGAGCTAATTCCAAGGCCATGATGTTTGGCCAGTCTCAGGCCAAGCAGTTTAACAAAGATGAAAAACCCAAAGTAACTTTCAAGGATGTGGCCGGATCTGAAGAATCTAAACAAGAATTAAAAGAAGTAGTTCAGTTTTTAAAACAACCTAAGAAATTTCACGACCTGGGTGCTCGGATTCCCAAAGGATTTTTGCTTTTGGGGGGTCCCGGAACCGGGAAAACTTTAATGGCCCGGGCGGTAGCCGGAGAAGCCGATGTGCCCTTTTTTCATATTTCCGGATCCGAGTTTGTGGAGATGTTTGTCGGTGTGGGAGCTTCCCGGGTTAGAGATTTGTTTAAAAGGGCCCGGAAAAGTGCGCCTTGCATAATTTTTATCGATGAAATTGATGCTGTAGCCCGAAAGAGAGGCGCCGGTCTAGGAGGCTCGCATGATGAGAGAGAACAAACTTTGAATCAAATTTTGGTGGAGATGGACGGTTTTGATGAGAGGACTAATATAATTGTCATGGCTGCTACTAATCGTCCGGATGTTTTAGATCCCGCTCTCTTAAGACCGGGTCGTTTTGACAGACGAGTTTTTATAGAAAATCCGGACATTAAGGAAAGAGAAGGAATTTTGAAAGTTCATGCCCGGAAGAAACCCTTGGCCAAGGATGTAAGTTTAAAAAGAATTGCCGAGAGAACCCCGGGATTTAGCGGGGCCGACTTAGCTAACCTTTTAAATGAAGCCGCAATTACTTCTGCCCGAAAAGGTAAAAAAGTAATTGAGATGGAAGATTTGTTTGATTCTATTGAAAAAGTGATTTTAGGTCCGGAGAGAAGAACCAAGGTAATGAGTGAAAAAGAGAAAAAAATTACCGCCTACCACGAGGCCGGACATGCCCTGGTTGCTCATTTTCTTCCCAATACCGACCCTGTGCAGAAAGTTTCCATTATCTCCCGAGGACGTGCCGGAGGCTATACTTTAAAAGTCCCTTTGGAAGATAAGAGGCTTCATACCAAATCGGAATATATCGAGGAGTTGGCGGTTCTTTTGGCCGGCCACCTGACCGAGAAAAAAATATTTAAGGATGTAACCACCGGAGCTTCCTCTGATTTAAAAAAAGCCACGGAAATCGCTTATAGTTTGGTAACCGAATACGGAATGTCCCCGGACTTGGGACTTAGGACTTTTGGTAGTTCAGAAGAAAAGCTGTTTTTAGGTAAAGAGCTTCATGACAAAAAAGATTACAGCGAGAAAACCGCGGAAAAAATTGATAAAGCGGTTTCGGAAATAATTGAGCAAAGCACCGAAAAAGTGGAAAAGGTTTTGGAAGAAAAGGAAAAAGATTTGGAAAAAATCGCCCAAGCCCTGTTAGAAAAAGAAACCTTGGAAAAGGATGAGTTTGAAGAGATTGTAGGGGAGAAGAAATCAAAGTCTGATTCAAGTAAATCAGGAGACAAGGCGGAAGAAAAGGTTAAGGCGGAGAAAGAGGATAAATAGCTTTTAGCTCTTAGCTTTCAGCTGTTAGCTTCTTTTTTCACTTATTTTACCTATTTTACTTTTTATACTTATTTATCTCAATGACTTTTCATATCCTCACAATTTTTCCGGAGATTTTTGATTCTTATTTTAATGAGAGTATAATCGGTCGTGCTCAAAATGGGGGTCATGTTGAGATCAAGGTTTACAATTTAAGAGATTGGACCGAGGACAAGCATAAAACCGT
>CAYRJF010000119.1:0-2026 GCA_964424365.1 uncultured Gammaproteobacteria bacterium
AATTACTTAAGGTTTATCCCGGGGACTATAAAAATTTTCGACTTAAAACGCTTAGAGCCCTTAATAAAAAAGTTAATCCTTTAGACGCCAAATCTCTAGCGGAGCCTTTTCATAAAGTTTTGGAAAGAAGGTTGGGGATGGAGGATTTAAAAACCAAAATTAAAGAATTATTGGTTGAGTCAAGATCCATCATTGATTCGGAAGTGAATCATACCGCATCTTTGGTACATGGAGACTTGAAACCGGACAATCTTTATGTGTTTGATTCCGGAGAAGTGGAATTATTGGATTTGGAATGGGTGGGTGTTTCTCATAATAAAGCTATTGCCATGATGATTGATTTCGGAAATTTTAGAGCCAGATCATGGAATAATAAAAAATTCAGAGAAATCCTGGATAAGGAACTTTTGAGATTATATAATTCTAGGGGGCAAAAAGAATTGGGAAGAACCGTTTTAAAGTTGGGAATTTTGATGTCTCATGTGCGAATCTCGGGATTTTTGGAAAATTATAAACCAGCAAAGCAAATAAAATCTCTAGAAATGCGTCGCAGAAAAGCGACGGAAAACGATATTAAAAAAGCTTTCCGGGTATAATTCAAAACTCAAAACCCATAAACTTTATTAATAGACTTTGCTTGATAAAAAAAGATAGGGGGATAGAAATATTTTTACCACCCCTTTTTTTATTTGTTTAGTTTTAAGCTTTTAATCTATATTTTATTTTGACAAAAAGGGCTCCCTAGACTAATATTAAAATAAGAGCATTATATTAGGATTAAGATGCATTTAATATTAAAATTTATTTAATCTAAGCTTTTTTAAATTCAAAACCTAAAGCTCAAATGACAAAATAATAATCAAATTAAGAAACCCTAAAAATAAAAATTTGGATTTTGGTTTTAGAGCTTGATTTGATATTAGGATTTAGTCATTTGGGTTTTGTATAATTTTATGCTAAATTACGAAAATTTGCGTGAGGAAGATCCTCAAATTTTTGATGCGGTTATGGAGGAGGCCAGGCGTCAGAGTAATGAACTGGAAATGATCGCTTCGGAAAACTATGTTTCCCGAGCGGTTTTGGAAGCTATGGGGACGGTGTTGACCAATAAATACAGCGAGGGCTACCCTTCTAAAAGATATTACGGAGGCAACCAGGTGATTGATAAGGTGGAGCAGTTGGCTATTGATAGGGCTAAAAAGCTTTTTGGAGCCGAGCACGCTAATGTCCAACCCTTGTCTGGCTCCCCGGCTAACGCGGCGGTTTATTTTGCTCTCTTGAAGCCGGGGGATAAGGTTTTGGGTCTAAAGCTGGACCATGGAGGCCACCTCTCTCACGGTCACCCGATTAATTTTTCCGGAATTCTTTATGATTTTGTCCAATACGAAGTTAGTTCTGAAAGCGGAAAAATTGATATGAAAAAAGTAAGAGAAGTTGCTTTAAAAGAGAAACCAAAAATGATAGTAGCCGGTTTTAGCGCCTATTCCCGAGAAATAGAGTGGCAAAAATTTAAAGAAATTGCCGATGAGGTGGGTGCCTATACTTTTGCTGATATCGCTCATACCGCCGGTTTGATTGCGGCCGGGGAAATGGCCAACCCCACACCCATTTTTGATGTAGTGGCTACCACCACCCACAAGACTCTACGCGGTCCCAGAGGAGCAATAATTATGTGCAAAAAAGATTATGCTTCCAAAATTGATAAAGCGGTTTTTCCGGGGATGCAAGGCGGTCCCCATGACCACATCAATGCCGCTAAAGCGGTAGCTTTTAAAGAGGCCTTGGAAGAAGATTTTAAGGACTATGCTCGCCAGGTTATAGTAAACGCCAAGACTTTAGCTCAAGAGTTTGTGGGCAATGGTTACAGCGTGGTTTCCGGAGGAACAGATAATCATTTAATCGTTGTTGATATGACCAGTAAAGGAGTGACCGGCAAAGAGGCAGAGGTAATTTTAGAAGGAATTGGAATTTCTGTGAGCCGCTCCACTATCCCCAACGACCCCAATCCGCCTATGAATCCTTCCGG
>CAYRJF010000120.1:0-2020 GCA_964424365.1 uncultured Gammaproteobacteria bacterium
GTGCATTTCGTAGTCTTTTATATTAAATAGCTTTTAGCTTTTAGCTTTTAGCTTTAAGATTCTAATATTCCGCGTAGTTCCGCGTTAGTTCCGCGTCAGTCAGCGAATTAAAATAATATTTTAATTACCAGTTATCCACAATTATACCATATTTTTCAACTGCAAACAAACTACTCCAACAACTTAAACTCTAACTCCTCTTCCCCCACTAGCTTTTCCGGTCTATAAATTAAAGCGACCCGGGAGCCGTTGGAAACATAATAATAATGATGTCCGTCTTCACTTAAAGGATCTTCAACTTGACCTTTTTTTAAATACTCTTGTTTTTTTAAAAAATCGCTGATCTCCTGAAAACACTCCCGGCTTCCTCCATAATTATCTTCCGGATCCGGATCCCAGGATCCGCAGACAGGGTAGTCAAATTCGTCATCTTTGTATATTTTCAAAGCGGTGCTTAACCTGTCCATATCCGCAAGCCTACGGGAATTTCGGGCTTGAATTCGAGCGGAATTAAAATAACCGAGGGAAAAAATAATCACAAAAATTATCACCGCCATAACCACCAAAAACTCTAAAAAAGTAAAACCCGATTGAAATTTCCCCTTGGCAAGGAAATTTTTTTTGTCCGTAGTATTCAACATGAAGAACCCTTTAATTCTAAAACTGGGTAGCGGCATTATACATAGGAAGTATTACCGCCGCCACCATGATACCCACTCCTATGCCCATAACTATCACGATTAAGGGCTCTAAAAGACTCATTAAATTGCTGGTTAAATTGGAAAGTTCCCGATCATAGAAATCACTGATTTTCTCTAAAACCAAACTGAGCTTTCCCGAACGCTCTCCCACGCTAATCATATGGGCCACCATGGCGGGTATGGTTTCGTTTTTTAAAAAGACGCTGGAAATAGTATTGCCTCCTTTTACGGCTTCAGTCGCTTCCAAAAGGACGTTTTGATAAATTTTATTATCCACAATTTCCGCCACGATTTCCAGACTGTGAGTAATTTGAACCCCGCCCATGACCAAAGTTTTAATAGACCGGGAAAATCTGACCAAATAAATATATTGGTACAATTTTCCAAAAACCGGCAGACGCAATTTTAAATAATCAACATAACCTTTAGTGGCCTTATTTCGAGAAGCTACCTTAAGACCTCCGATTAAGCCTGCAACAATCACCAAAACCAACCACCAAAAATTAGTTAAAAATTCGGAAATAGCGATTACAATTCTCGTAGCCATGGGTAAATCCGCGTTTGTAGACATCAAGATACTTGTGATCTGAGGAACCACCACCACCATCATTAAAATCCCCACACCCAAAAGACCCAAAAATACTACCGCCGGATAAATCATCGCGCCCTTAACTTTGCTAATCATGTCATAATTCCTCTCCATCTCATCAGCCAAATAATTTAAGACTTCATCCAAACGCCCGGAAGTCTCCCCTGACTTAACCACGCTGACATAAAATTGAGGAAAAACTTTAGTTCTTTTGGCCATTGCCTCGGATAAACGAGACCCTCCGTCCACCTCTTGAGCGATTTCAGAAATAACCATTTTTAAAGTAATGTTTTTAGTTTGTTCCCCGGCCACTTTCAAAGATTGAACTAAGGGTAAGCTGGCGGAAATCATCACGGAAAACTGCCGGAAAAAAATCACCAGGTCCTTAATCTTTACCGGGTTTAGCGTGGAAAGAATCTTAAGCTCCAGGCTGTCTGATTTGTTAACAACACTGATATTTTTCAAGCCCCTTTTTTGGAGTTTCTCAATAGCGGCTCTTTCATTAAAAGCATTAATTAAATCCTGAACCCTCTTTCCGTTTAAATTTTTGGCCTTGTATTTATAAATAGGCATACTAAATCTGCATATCAAAATTCCATCGCTTTACCTCCTCCGGATCCACTACCCCGTCGGCAATCAGGTCCCGAATGGACTTATTCATATTCACCATTCCTTCGCTCATGTGATTTTGAATGATATTGTTAATTTGATAAATATTGTTTTCCCTGAT
>CAYRJF010000121.1:0-1981 GCA_964424365.1 uncultured Gammaproteobacteria bacterium
GCGCGGATAAGTTAAAACCGGTAGCAGAAGAAAAAATTCTGAAAGTAAAGAAAAAGATCGGTGTAAATTAATTTTTGTGGAAAATTAATTTGACAAAAAGAGAAAAAGAATTTAATATAACACTATTATTTTCAAGATTTATGATAAATTGTTGCGGTCACAACAGAAAAAACATGATCGCGGGAACCTTAACTCCCAAGGTGGTGATTTTGTTTAGATCAAAGACCGGGCAATATAAGGATTATATTTAAAAATTCCCTATAACTTCAGTAAAATCCCCCGGTCCCGAAAAGGCCGGGGATTTTTATATAAAGGAGGATTCTTGGAACTTTGACAATTAAAACACTAAGGAAGATTAGAAATTCAGGTTTGAAAAGAAAAACAGTAAACCCAAAAAACAAGAAGGGGGAAAAATGAAACCGGAAACTTTAGAAAACCATATTCAGAAAGTAAAAGAAGGCGAAAGAAGCTTCGAAAATTCTTTTCAATCCGTGGCTCGGATGGTTTTGGAGTCCGGATTTGAAAAGGTGACTATTTGCGGTAAGTCCACTTATGATTTCAATCTTTTCCGCCAGGGGAAAAAGCATCTTATTGGCATGTTTGACGAGATTAATAGCTTTGTCTCCTATGTCAAGGACGCTTCCGAAGGCGGATCTTCCCAGGAAATGGCTTTTGTCCTCGTGGGCGAACCCGGAAACGGCAAAACTTTTTTCGTGGATTTCTTGTGCGCCAAGTACAGGGAGTTTTTGGCCCGGGAACAGAACGCCAAATTCACTTTTCGGTTCAAAAATTTGGACCGACTGGGAAATTTCGGCCAGATTAAGACTGTGGAGTCCCAGACTTTTGAGGACCCTATGATCTTGGCTATGAATTTATTCCAAGGTGAGAATGGTCGTTCAGCTGAATATCTTGCCTCCCAATTTGGTCTCTCTGATCGGGAAATTGAGCGGATGCAGGAGGATTATCGGCCCCTGGGCGCTTGCAGCGGGTATATCTGGGATGATATTCGCAGACACACCGACGGTGATATTGAAGCTATGCTTAATTTTATTGAGGTGGTGCCGGTTCCACTCGTGGAAAGTATGGGCACCATTACCGGTAAATATCCGGCTAAGGATAAGATTACTTCCTCGGCCACGGATTTGCTGGGTGAAGAGTCTATCCAGCGTTTGCTCCATATCACCGACACTAACAATCCTTATCGATTCGATTTGCGACGCGGTGCGCTTGCTCGAGTTGCCGGTGGTGGTATTCACTTTTCTGACGAGATTTACAAGAACAAAAAGGACTTGGTCCAGGTTTATTTGGGCGTGATCCAAAATCGAGAAATCGAGCTGGACGGCTTTAAATGGCCGATTGATACCCTGGTGATTGCCACGAGCAACAACTCCGAATTCAATCAGTTTGTCTCGGAAAAAGAAGAGGCGCCGATCGTAGATCGTTGTCGGATTTGCAATGTCGGCCACAACACTGACTACAAACGTCAGTTTGATCTGACTAAGTACGCAATCGGGAGCGAGACCAAAACTACTTTGGCCAGGGAAAAGTTGCATCAGGATCCCAATTTGATCTATGCCGCCTCCGTGGCCGTGGTTCTAACTCGACTTCCTAAAAGCGAAAAACTTAAACGGACGGAGATGATGAAGTTGGCTGCAGGAGAAGTGGCCGGGGAAAAAAGTTTAAAGACATTATCAGAAGTTATTGACGATCTTGCCCAGGACCCGGATGTTACCAAGCGTTTCGGACAGAAAGGATTGGGACAACGTAACTTAGGCCGGGCGATTCAGCTTTTGGTGGAGGGCTCTGAAACCAACGAAGGTGAATGCATGTTTGCCTATGACATTTTTAAGGCCCTGGAAAGAGTAATTCTTGACTATGTCTCGGATCAAAACGATCGGGCTAAATACCTCAACGATCTTAAAACCGCCAAGGGTCTTTATCGAGAGCGGATCATGACCGAGATGTTTAATGCCTATATGGA
>CAYRJF010000122.1:0-1950 GCA_964424365.1 uncultured Gammaproteobacteria bacterium
TCTTAATAATTAAATATTACCTTTCTCGCTGACTCTGTCAGCAGGCCCTATTTAAGCTCTTTTTTAAACCAATCCACCCAAGGAATCTGAGCCGGGTTTACATTATTTAAAATTCCCAGATAAAAAGAAACCCAGGAGCCGAACTGGAGCACCTGAGCGCATTGGCCCAGGCGAGAAAACTCTTTAACTTGATACTGTAAAACTTTAGCCCCGTTTTTCCGGGCTACTTCTTTGCTTAATTCGCTCCGTCTCCGCACTCGGGGGTGGTATTTATCTGAATCAATAAATAAAAAAGCTAGGTTTTTCTTATTACTAACCGGATTAGCCAGGCTCTCCAGTAGATAATGATTTAATTCCGGTAAACTCAAATAATCAGCAAAATTTTTACTGTTTTCGCAAAACTGATTGCGCAGGGTATGTAAATTACCTTCCAGGAATTCAGCGCCGATTATAATCGGAATCCTGCCTTTTAAACCCTGGGCGATTTCCTTAGCTTTGTTTTCGCCGGTTTTCGCTTCCGGCCTTAGACTGGAATTATTGTCCCGCAAACGCTTAATTATCCTCTCCACTTTTTTCTTCTCCAAATCAATCACCCCGACTTTATCCAGAAGAGTCAAAAATCCAAAAATGGAATAACCCAACCCTATCCGGGGTTGCTCTGAAGGGTTGTGCAGGGGAGAAAAAACAAATCCGGGAATATTCTCCTCCATCATCAATTTTTCCAATTTGTTTTTTTTATGACTGGAAGTAATGCCCAAAACCCGAGCTCCTCTTTTTTTTACCTCTTCATATACACTTAAGGGTTCTTCCGTGTTTCCGGAATAAGAAGAAATAATATACAAAGTTCTTTTGTCCACATAATTGGGCACTGCGTAACCAGGCACTACCTCTACAGGCACTTTCATCTTGTTTAAGTAACAGGATTGTAAAATCCGGGCCCCTAAATTAGATCCGCCCATACCATTTATAACCACTTTATCAATTCGGCTGTAACTCTCCGGAATCCGAACTAAATGAGAATCCTCCAAAACTTGGCTGATCTGCTCCGGAAGCATGCCTATGGACTCCGCCATTAAGCCCGGATCCATTTTGTAAATTTTTTTTACATTATCTAAATTCATGAATACAATGCGAATCCGCAAATCCGCCGGCTGGCGGATGCGAATACCGCGAATTAATTTAAGGTTTTTATATTGTAATGCAAATTTATCAGATTATTTTACTGTTATCAGTTTAGCAAAAGGAAATTATAATTTCAATTAGCTTCAAGCTTTGAGTTGTGGTTTTGAACTTTGCGCTTTAACCTTTGAGTTTTTAATAAAAAATGCTAAAATGTTCTTATATGATGGAGATAATTAAAAAAACCAATCAAAAAGTTAATCATTTAATCTTGGGACTTGCCTCCACCGGGATTTTTCTGGTGATTTTGGCGGTTCTGATTATTATTACCCAATTCTTACTGCGCTGGTTAGTGGGGATAGTGGTCCTGGGAATTGCCTTTAGTTTTTTCTACGCCGCTTACAAGGTTTGGAGTTTAAAAAAGGAGGCTAAGGGCTTCTTAGAAAAGTGGGGTGTTAAATAATAAAAGGTTAGCCCAAATTTGTATATTGATTAAAAAATATAAGCACCAAATCTAAAATTACAAACTCCAAATAAACCTCAAATTTCAATTATCAAAATTAAAAACCAAAAAATATTCCATAACTATAATAATGTAGCTAATCATTTATCATTTATTGCTTTGGTTATTGAAATTTATTTGAAATTTGTATATTTGTGCTTGTAATTTTATATTAAGCTTTAAATAATTTTGCCCCAAATGCTCTGGATCAATATATTTAATTGACATTAAAAGCGATTTTCTATACTATTTTAACAAAGGGAGATTGGCACCCTTTTAGACAATTGAATAATTAAGGTGGCTTTTCCTGAGCGAAGGAGGAAACCCTT
>CAYRJF010000123.1:0-1910 GCA_964424365.1 uncultured Gammaproteobacteria bacterium
GTTACAAGTTAAAAGATAATTGACAAATTTTCGGATATTATCAAAAATTCTCCTGCCTTCAAGAATTGCATTTCTGATAGTGGCAAAATTATCATCCAAAAGAATTATGTCACTGGCTTGCTTGGAAACCTCGGTTCCTTTTATGCCCATAGCCACGCCCACATCTGATTTTTTTAAGGCCAAAGCATCATTAACCCCATCTCCGGTCATAGCCACCACTTGACCTTGGTTCTGCAGGGAGGTTAAAAGTTTTAATTTGTGAAAAGGCGAAGTGCGGGCAAAAATATTATTGTTTCCGGAAAGAATCTTATCAATTTCCGCGCCTTTAAGTTTATCCAGGTCTTCGCCGGTATAGACTTTTTCGGTTTGGATATTAACTTCCTTTGCGATTGCTTGGGCGGTTAAGGGATTATCCCCGGTAATCATAATTGTCCTAATTCCGGCGGCTTGGCACTCGCGAACCGATTTTTTCGCTTCTTGGCGAACCGGATCATTTAAATAAACCAGGGAGATAAAGGTGAAATTTTCCTCTGTAAGTTCCCCGCTTTTTTTATAAGCCAGAGCCAGAATTCGATACCCCCGGGAGGCCAGCTTTTCATTTTGTTTTAAAATTTTTTCTTCAAGTTTTTTGTCTAGTTTTTTGCTTCCCTTTGCCGTGGCTACGGAGCGGCATTTTTCCAATAAAACTTCCGGAGCTCCTTTGGAAAAAACAAATTGCTCTTTATCCAGGGTTTGCATTACAGACATCATTTTTCTTTCACTGGTAAAGGAAATTTCCCCGCCCCTTTTGCCTTCTTTTTCCACTTTGCCCAGAGAATATTTTTTTAAGGCGATTTCGGTTTCGTCCCCCACCCATTTTTTCTTGCCTTCTTTATAAATTTGCTTGGCATCATTGCAGTAGTAAGCGCACCGGAAACTTAAATTTTTAATGGTTTTATTGTTTTCCGGGCTCCAGATGTTGTCCACTTTCATATCTCCTTCGGTTAAAGTGCCGGTTTTGTCAGTGCAGATAGTGTTAATACTTCCGATGGATTCGGTAATAGCCAGTTTCCTAATCAAAGCGTTTTTGGCTACCATGCTTTTAGCTCCCAGGGAAAGCGCCAGGGTAATCACGGCCGGCAGGCCCTCCGGAATGGCGGCTACGGCCAGGGAGACCGCGATTAAGCCCGACTCCAGCATCCCGAATTTTCCCGCTCCGGCCAAGAAAGTAATCACAATAATAATTCCGGTTCCGGCCACCAGTTTATTACTGAATTTATGCATATGCTCCTGGAAAGGGGTTCTCCCTTCTTGAATATCCTGCATTTTTTGAGCGATTTTACCTACTTTGGTTTTCATACCCGTAGCATAAACCTCTGTAGTCAGGCGTCCGGATAAGACGCTGGTAGAAGAATAAATATAATCCTCTTTTTGTTTCTGAACCGCTTTAGACTCTCCGGTTAGAACCGACTCATTAACTTCTACTTTGCCTTTGAGAATTTTAGCATCAGCCGGAACAATATCCCCTCCTTCCAATAAAACAATATCACCGGGAACAAGTCTTTCGGCCTTGACTTCTATTTCTTTCCCCTCCCGGATTACCTTGGCCTTGGGGCTGGCCATTTTCTTTAAGGCCTCAATCGCTTTCTCTGCCTTGTAGTCCTGGATAAATCCGGCAATCCCGGAAGCCAGGACTATAATCACAATCAAGGCGGAGTCAATATAACCCTCTGACTGGTAGTAGTTAACCAAAAAAGAAATAATTGCCGCCACAATTAAAATTATAATTAAGGGCGATTTAAATTGAGAGAAGAAAATTTTTATCGGGCTTACCTTTTGGGTGCGTTCAATTTTATTCAGTCCGTATTGGTTTAGTCTTTTTTCCGCCTCTTGGTTGCTTAAACCCTTTAGATTTTTTTTCATAAAAATTT
>CAYRJF010000124.1:0-1909 GCA_964424365.1 uncultured Gammaproteobacteria bacterium
AGTAACTAACTTAGATCGTAAATATAATAATTTTCTTCTTTCAACAAGGTTCTGATTTGGTTTGTTAGCCAGAGTAGATTTAACAAACAAATTACGGCTCTGTGTCAAAAAGTGTGGTGTTTTTTTGAAAAGTTTTCCCTTGCCTACGGTCAGCCTTTGGCTGGAGGGAGAATTTAAGAGGGTGTAATAGGTTTTTAAATGCTGTAAATTGGGGTTTAGCGCTTTTTTTACCCATTACACACCCCTAAATCCCCTCTCTAGAGGGGACTTTTAAAAAGAAGAGATGTAAAAGTCTATTTTAACCAATTTTTTATTGGGTTAAATCAACTTTTCCACCACACCTAATTTTACAGAACCACAAATTACTTGACTTTTTTATTTAATAATTGTAATCTTTTTAAAGATAGGAGGGTGCTCTTTGATAAATTTCAGGGTTTGAACCCTTTTTTATTTACTCAAACCAATAAAAGGAGGATAGTATGAGTAATTCAAAAGTCATATCTTGTAGTTTGTGTCGCGGCTTGGGATCAGTAGATGGACCACCCAAACCCTCTGGTCGTGAAAATACATACAATGCAGCACCAACAAAAGTTATATGCCCTTCATGTAAAGGAAAGGGAAGTCTAATTGCGGTTGACGCAGATAATCTCATTAGTTGTCCTTTCTGCGGAGGCATTGGTAGAGACGGCGGACATATCTGCCCAGTCTGCAAGGGGAGAGGTAAAGTAATCCCAAACACTATGTAGTCTTTTAGTGCCTTGATATCAAGGCACTTTTTTATATCCAGAAAACCTCGGACAAGAGGTCGCCTGGAAAGCAACTTCGGTAGTCAGCATAGTAGCCGATACCCGGGGATGAGCGACTGAGCCTATCACACTTTATTGTATATAATCATCGTTATAGGCTGTACTCATGAGAATTCAAAGTTTAAAACACTTTGCATATAAAATAGGGGATGATAAGGGGAATATTCCCTTTATATCCCGGAGGGGGAAGTGGAGATAAACCCCTAAAAATATTCGAATAGAGTTAGAGTTTGGCTTCGAGCGGGATTCTTGCTTTTTAAAATTTTGCCTGGTAAGATTTAGGGGTGTTTATAATTAACTTTAAAAATATGGAAAACACAAACGAGAAAGGGTCAATGCCCCTTTTAGGGGATAAGTTTCCGGAAATGAAGGTTTTAACCACCAAGGGTAAAATGAGTTTGCCCGGTGATTTCTCCGGAAAGTGGTTCGTTTTATTCAGCCATCCGGCTGACTTTACTCCGGTTTGTACAACGGAATTCGTGGCTTTCCAGAAGAGATATGACAAATTCAGAAATTTAAATTGCGAGTTAATCGGAATGAGTGTGGACCAGATTTTTTCCCACATTAAATGGGAAGAATGGATTAAGGAGAATCTGGGGGTGGAAATTCAGTTTCCTATAATAGCTGATACCGGAGCAGTGGCCGAAAAATTGGGTTTAATTCATTCTGGTAAAGGCACAAATACGGTTAGGGCGGTCTTTGTAGTTGATGCGGAAGCTAAGATAAGAATAATTCTTTACTACCCCCAGGAATTAGGTAGAAATATGGATGAGATCGTTAGGGCGGTGGAGGCAATGCAGATTTCCGACAAAAATGGCGTGGCTATACCTGCTAATTGGCCTGATAATGAAATTGTTAAAGACAATGTTATCATCCCTCCGGCCACTGACACCAAAACAGCCCGAGAAAGGCTGGAACAGAGTAAGTCGGGTGAGTATGAGTGTTTCGATTGGTGGTTTTGCCATAAAAAATTGAAATAAAAGATTTTGGAGAAAACAAAAGCACCGGCCCTCAAGGTCGGTGCTTTTTCGATATAAAAAGTTTTTAAGCTTTTTGTACATTGACTGCGGCGTTTCCTTTGTCGGTCTTTTCGATCTCAAAGG
>CAYRJF010000125.1:0-1861 GCA_964424365.1 uncultured Gammaproteobacteria bacterium
ACCGGGGCACCATTCCCGAACCCCTTGGGTGAAGGGGTGACTAATCCCTCTGAGGTAATCGGTAATGTTATCCAGGCGGTCTTGGGTATCGTGGGTTCTTTGGCTTTGTTGATGTTTGTTTACGGAGGTCTGACCTGGATGCTTTCCGGAGGTAATAATGAGCGCGTCCAAAAAGGAAAAACTATTTTGGTTTGGGCGACTGTGGGCCTGATTGTTATCTTTGCTTCCTATGCCCTGGTCCGCTTCGTAGTCACCGGCATAACCGGAGCCGGAGGCACTTAATAAAGAAATATATTATTTCTTTATTCGCGGAATTACGCGGAACGAACGCGGACACTCGCGGAAAAATAGAAATTTTTTAAAAAACTAAAAGTTGGTCACCCTATAACTTATTTTACCTATTTTACTTTTTATATATAAACATCAATCTAACCCCTCTTAATCTCCCCTTAAAAAGGGGAGAAGTAGAGGGGTTTTTGTTGCCAATTAGCCCAAAAATGCTATAATAGTAGAATAATGCGAATTAGCGGGTCCGCCGGCTGGCGGATGCAAATCCCTCAAATTTTAAATGTTACATGCGAATACAATTAATTCTCATTATTGTTAATTATTATATAAAGCTAGAAGCTGATAGCTAACAACTGGAAGCTAAATGTATGGAGAAACTATTACTCGTAGACAAAAACGATAAAGTCATCGGCACCAGGGAGAAAATGAAGTGCCATGAGGGCAAGGGAGTTTTACACCGGGCCTTTTCTGTTTATATTTTTAATCCCAAGGGGGAGTTATTAATTCAACAGAGAAGCAAGCAAAAACCCCTTTGGCCTTTGTATTGGTCAAACACTACCTGTAGCCACCCCCGCCCCGGAGAAAGTTATGTAGAGGCCGGAGAGAGAAGGCTGAAAGAAGAAATGGGTTTTACTTGCGCTTTGAGAAAAGTTGACCAATTCCAATACCGGGCCAAGTATAAAGATGTCGGCTCGGAAAACGAATTCTTAACCGTATTAATCGGAGTTTATGACGGGCAGATTAATCCCGACCTCGGGGAGGCAAAGAAATGGAAATGGATTAGTCTGGAGAAGTTGAAGGATGATATGGAGAAAAATCCTGATAAATATACCCCCTGGTTTATTAAGGGCTTAAAAAGGTATTTTAAAATCAAAGAAAAACGGAATAAAGAAAAAGAAAATTTGAAAAAATTGTTAAAGGAGATCGCCGGAAAAACCGATCCGGTTATGGAAAAACTTTTAAAAACACATATTGAGAAAAGATTTTATAATTTAGTCACCCACCAAGTCTCCACCGGAGGTAAACGGCTCCGACCCGCCCTGACTTTAATTTCCGGAAAGATGATGGGGGGAGGGGAGAAAGATTTGATTTCTCCGGCCGCCGGAACCGAAATTCTCCACAACAGCACCTTGATTACCGATGATATAATTGATCACAGCGAGGTCCGCAGAGGAAAGCCCACGGTTTGGAAACAGTTTGGTAAATCAATGGCTGAATGTATGGGCCTGGATTATACCGCCACGGTTTATTTGGCAGCCAACAATTCCCCTGACCCGGAAAAAATAGTTAAAATTTATACCAAAACATTTAAGCAAATTGTGGAAGGAGAAATATACGATATTTTATTTGAACAAAGGGGGCGGGATAAAGAGCCCTATATTTACAAAAATCGTTATCGCCAAGTTCCCCTGGAATCTTATTTTCAAATGGTGGGCAAAAAAACCGCCACCCTGCTGGAGAGTTGTTGTGAAATTGGAGGTGTTTGCGCGGAAGCCGGCAAAAAAGATTTAAAAAATTTAAAAGATTATGGATATAATTTGGGAATCGCTTTTCAAATTCAAGATGATATTTT
>CAYRJF010000126.1:0-1813 GCA_964424365.1 uncultured Gammaproteobacteria bacterium
CGCTCTAACCAACTGAGCTACGCGTCCTGTTTAAAGCTTAAAATTTAACTCAAAACTCAAAGGATAAATTAAATTCAAAATTATTTATTCGAAAATCGAAAATCGAAATTAGTAACTTTAAATGTGGGCATGGGTGGAATTGAACCACCGACATCCACGTTATAAGCGTGGTGCTCTAACCCCTGAGCTACATGCCCATTTACGAATTAACTACAAATCTACCCCTGTTAAATGGTTCGCTTTCCAGCGAAATTTAACTGGGCAGGCGAATTGGAGTGATATCTAGTTATACTTTTTATTTGTTTGTAATTTTGAACGAGGTGTTTTTAAGACTTTAACCCAAATTAAAAAACCCCCGGGCCAAATCAATTACAAAACCCAATAGTATCTTTGATTAGCTTTAGTTATTAATTTACCTTAAAATAACTATACTTTCAAGTTATTGCGAGTTTTGTTGAGTTTTTTGTCGCAATAAATTTATTATTTCTTTTTTGAATTCCTCTAAGTTTTTTTCTGTTCTAATCTGAATCAATTTATTGCTCCCGGCGGGGCTATACTCAGAAAATAGTTTTTTTAGATCCTTGAATTTTCGCGCCGTAATCAAGGCGTTTGATTTTCTCTCCCCGCCATAGAAAACCGCAAAGACTTCAATTCCGGGTATATTAATAGTTAATTCATTAATTAGGTTAATCAAATCGTATTCCCGGGTTTCAGTTTCCCGAAAATCCCGGGAGTTCAGGGTGGTCCAGGCAAGAAAACTATTATTTTCAATTTGGGTGAGATTATTTAAGGCCTTACCCCAGAGTTTAAAGGTGTTTAGATTTTGGGAGCGGTAAAATTGATTAATAATTTTTTCCTTATCCGCTCCCAGAGTTATCAAATTGTAGGCCGCGGAAAGCGTATCGGGTGTTACCGGGGTTTTAAAATTGTGAGTTTTATAAATAATTCCTCCCAAAAGACAATCGGCGATTTCCGAATCCAGATATTTTTCTTTTTCTTCTTCAAAAATAGAATAGATTGCCTCGGCCACAGAGGTTTTGGTTAAATCAACCAGGTTAATTTGTCCGTATTCCTCATTGGAAGCTTGATTGTCTATATTTATAATCGGAGTTTTATAAAAGAAATCAGTGGCTTGTCTATAAATTTGTCCCAAAGATTCCAGATCAGCGGTTCCCAAAGTGATTATAAGATCATATTTAAAGTTGGTGTTATGTGTGGAAATGTCCTCGGAACTAAAAATTCCCTCCTCGGGAGTGATGTAGAAATTCAGGGTTTTTTGATTAACTTTGTATTTAACCTTTCCGATTTTGGCTCCGCTCAAGTTCAGAGAAATTACAAAATCGCTTAAATTCTCCAATTTGGTTTTCAGGAACTGAAAGTTTTTAAAAATAGAAAATGATTCCAAAGACGGTTTTAAGTAATTTTTTTCTTTCTCGGTTTCCAGGACTATTTCACTGTTTTTATTTAGTTTTTTTAAGATGAGTTGTAAAGCCAGGGCCGAGGGAATAATTTCTTCGTTCCAAGGAACATATCCGGTAATTAAAATATTTTCAGCCTTTTGAATTTGATTAATCATTTGTTCGTTTTTCTCAAGCATATTTTTTTATTTTTCCTTAAGGTAATTAAAAAATAATAGCTTAAGTTTTCTTGCCTGTCAATAAAGAGGAAAAAGCCTGTTTTTCTTTAAGAAATCTAAAAAAAGTAGCTTGCAAAATCGCCTTGGTTTTGTTAAGCTTAAAAACATAAAGCTAAAAATAGAGAAGACTTAAAATCCGCAAATTCAGGAAGAGTGTATTTATTTTAATTCTAGTCT
>CAYRJF010000127.1:0-1723 GCA_964424365.1 uncultured Gammaproteobacteria bacterium
GCATTATTATAATATGTTTTCTAAATTTACTTTACCCAATCAATTACCCGGAGAAAGGATTATAAAAAATGTTCGTCGTGATCTGTTTATTTTGTTTCAGAAAGTTTTGTTTTTTATAGTGCTTTTTTTGATTCCCGTGATTGTGGTCTGGATGATTTTTTCCTTTTACCCGTCTTTGAGATTCGGGGAAATAACACGTCCTTTGATTGTTTTGGGGTCCAGCGCCTATTATTTGTTTGTTTGGTTGTTTTTCTTTTTTACCTTTATTGATTATTACCTTGACGTTTGGATTGTAACCAATCGCAGGATTATTAACATTGAACAGCAAGGATTTTTTGCCCGCAGAGTTTCCGAGCACAAGCTTTTCCGGATCCAAGATGTAACCAGCGAGGTGGAGGGAGTTTTCCCGACGATTTTAAAATACGGCAGTGTTTATATCCAGACTGCCGGGACTAAGAGAAATTTTCATTTTGAACAGGTTCCTCACCCGGATAAAATTAAAGATATTATAATTGAGCTTGTTCAAAGGGATAGAAAAAGACAAAAATTAACTAAAGAAAATTAAATTCAAGGTTATGTCTCCGAAAAAAAAGAAAAAAATAATTGATTTCTCCCCGGAATTTTTGTGGGGAACTTCTACTTCCGCTTATCAGGTAGAGGGAGGGGTTGTTAATGACTGGAGTGAGTGGGAGACAAGTGAAGAAAGAAAAGAGGAATTAAGATTGCGGGGTGAGGATCCGGAGGAGTATATTTGTGGCCGGGCCTGTGATTCCTATAACAGGTGGAAGGAGGATATAGAGGCCATGCAAAGTCTTAATTGCAACAGTTATCGTTTTGGTTTGGAGTGGGCCAGAATAGAACCTCGGCCGGGAGAATGGCAAGACTGGGAGATAAAGCATTATAGGGAAATTTTACAGGAGTTGAAAAACAGAGGTATTACCACAGTAGTAACCCTGTGGCACTGGACTAACCCTTTGTGGCTAAGAGATAAGGGGGGCTGGAGCAACCCGGAAGTAGTAAAAGATTTTTCTAGATATACGGAGAAGATAGCGTCGGAATTAGGTGACTTGGTTGATTATTGGGTAACTTTAAACGAGCCCATGGTCCATGTATCCAACGGCCATATCAACGGTAAGTTTCCGCCAAATAAAAAAAATTTGATCAAAGCCAATAAAGTTTTTAAAAATCTTGTTAAAGCTCATCAAGCGAGTTATAAAATAATTCATCAAAAACACCCCGAGGCCCGAGTTAGTATTACCAAGTTAACCAATGATTTTGAGCCGGCTCGGAAGTGGTGTCCTTGGGAGAAATTAATTGCTCGGAAAAGTCATTATTTTTGGAATGATAGATTGATGCGGAACATAAAAGACCACTTGGATTATATCGGCTTGGATTATTATTTTCATGATCGGATTGTTTGGTACCCTCCTTTTAAAAAAAATAAAAAGAAAAAAGTTACTGACATGGGTTGGGAGATCTGTCCCCGGGGAATATATAATGTTTTAAAATATCTCCATAAATACGGGAAGCCCATCATAATTTTAGAAAACGGCCTGGCTGACGCCGAAGACAGATATCGTGCCGATTTTATTAAAGACCATCTTTATTATATACACAAAGCCATCCGGGAGGGCGTGGATGTCCGGGGTTATTTTTACTGGTCTCTCCTGGATAATTTTGAATGGGCCGAGGGCTGGTGGCCCAAATTTGGACTCTTTCAAGT
>CAYRJF010000128.1:0-1695 GCA_964424365.1 uncultured Gammaproteobacteria bacterium
CCGCCCACTTCAGCTTTTGTTATAAGTAAAAAAATCTTCATAGTTGAGTAAAACAAACCTCTAATTTCCCTTATTTTATAATTTCTGCTCGATATATTCCCTGAAAGTTAAAATTCGTTCCTTATCTTTAGATTTCAACAAAAAAGGTTCAACGTCCTTTGTTAAATCCTCCGGGTTTATGTCATCCAATCTCTTAAATAGTTTCTTCTTTAGTTCTTCCTTGTTTTTCACCCCGATTTTATGGTCAAGGTATTCCCAATTAAAATCAGCCACACCCATTAAATAGCTAAAATCATAAAAATCTCTCCCCTTCGCCCTCTTTCTGTTTATGATTATTTCCGCCTTTTGAGACAATAAAATGTCTTTAGGAGTTGCGAAAATATTGGTATAAACATCAAATTTCTGAAGCAAAATTTTATCCGGCTCGTATCTAAAATTGTGGGGAGCAGTGTCAATCTGAATAACAACTTTTTCATCCTCTAAGGGGCTCAAGTTATTATCAAATAAAATCTTGGGAACTCTAATATAACATCTAAAAGCTCCCTTGAAAACATTTTTAATTTCTACATCATAACCCAATAAAGACAACTCCTCTCTCACCTTTTCTACTAAAGCACCAAACTCCTCCTCGCTTAAATCAAAATTGTCAAAATCCAAATCCTCGGAAAATCTTGAACTTCCATGGCATATTTTAATAGCCGTACCCCCCAAGAAAGCTAACTTTGAAGATATTTTCTGCCCAAATATAATCTCCAAAATTTTGTACTGCAAGTATTCTTTTAAAACATTTCTGTCGTGTCCGGTTATATTGGGATAATGTTTTCTTATTTCATTTATACCAATCATAGAATTTTATTTAATCTCTTTATTTTTAATTTCAGTGTATTTGAATTAAAATACTCCAGGTACCGGTTAAGCTTTTTTTGATCTATATTTTCTTTATAGGAAAAAGGGTTTATTCTCAAACTCTCCAAATCTTCGGCTGTCTTTATGTCCGCTCTCAAATAAAGAAAATCTAGCAAAGCCTTTTCCGGTTCGGCTAACTTATAATTAATTCCGCCTTGCTGGATAATCGTATAACCAAAAAACAATTCTTCTTTAATATTCCTATAATAAAAACTTCCCAGCTCATTATTTAATTCTTTTGTTTTTCTTGATGTTACACTTGTATAAGCAAAAACGGCTTCCGGGATAAAATTATAATGACTTAAAGCCATCTCTAAACTTATATAAGAAGGTTTATAAATCTTATTAGCAATAAACATAAATTCGGCCTTAGTCAGATCCTTTTGACTGAACACATAAAAATTATTTATAATTTTTTTTATATAACCCTTTTTTTGCCACTCATAAAACCTCCGGGGATCAAGACCGGGATAAAATTTTCTAACTTCTTGCTTGGAAATTAAAGGATAATCCTCAAAATTCTTGTAAAAATCTATAAATTTCATTTCTTTTTTTAGTTATTTTTAACTAATTTATGAAATAATTATAGCATATCTGTAAAAAAAATCAACCTTTATTTTAATTTTTTATTAAAAATAACTAATTTCGGGAAAGAAATATTAAAAACTCCACTCTTCCGGAATGCCGGAGCTATGCCGATTGATTATTAGCTTGTTTTTATTCTAACAAAGAAATAAACCTTACCCAAGTCAATTTGTTTTTAAGCTTGATTCTTGATATAATTTAGCT
>CAYRJF010000129.1:0-1687 GCA_964424365.1 uncultured Gammaproteobacteria bacterium
TAGATATGGTCTGGTTGGGATTTATTGCTAAAAATCTCTATCGAAATTATCTAGGCAATCTTTTAAGCAATCAAGTGAACTGGCCGGCAGCTATTATTTTTTACCTACTTTATATTGTGGGGATTTCTTTTTTTGCCATCTATCCGGCAGTAAGCAAGGGTTCGGTCTCAAGCGCAATTCTTTACGGAGCCCTCTTCGGATTTTTCGCCTACGCCACCTATGACCTGACCAACCTAGCCACCTTAAAGGATTGGCCTATTCAAATCACTTTTATTGATATTGCCTGGGGCGTGATTCTTACTTCCCTGGTTTCAACCGCCGGCTTTTATATTGTTAATTTTCTAAAATAAATGCTTGAACTAATTTTAAGCTCTGTTTTAATCATTTTTATCTACGCCACGGCCTGGTTTGTTGTCTCTTTAATTAAAAAAAGAAATGATGTAGCTGACGTAGCTTGGGGACTGGGCTATATAGTTCTTTGTCTCTATTATTTCTTATCCACCGAAATTTCCAGCCGCTCCCTCCTAGTTCTATCTCTTATAATCATTTGGGGGGTAAGACTGTTCGTCCATATTTATAAGAGAAACAGAAAAAAGACTGAAGATTTTCGTTATCAACGCTGGAGAGCGCAGTGGGGCAAATTTTTCTATCTTCGCTCCTATTTTCAAGTTTATCTTTTTCAAGGATTTTTCTTACTCCTGGTTATCAGTCCGGCCTTGATTGTAAGTTCGCAAAGCCAACCACCCTTAAACCCGCTTGATTACTTGGGAGTTTTTTTGTGGATTCTAGGATTCTTTTTTGAAACTGTGGGTGACTGGCAACTCTCTCAATTTTTAAAAAATCCCGACCGTAAAGAAAGAGTGATGAAAATCGGTTTATGGAAATACACTCGCCACCCTAATTATTTTGGCGAGGTGACTATGTGGTGGGCGATTTTTTTAATCACTTTAAATTCTCCCCTAGGGCTTTGGGGTATAATCAGTCCCCTAATAATAACTTTCTTAATTCTATTTGTCTCCGGGGTTCCTCTCTTAGAAAAAAAATATTCCGGTGACCCGGAATTTGAAGAATACAAGAAAAAAACCAGTAAATTCATCCCCCTGCCTCCTAAAAAATAAATTATTTTTATTTCTAAACCAAAGATTAATTTTCTTCTAATAAAATAAAAAACGGGCAAAGCTGATTAGGGTTTGCCCGATTTTAAATACTATAGATTAGGAACAATTTTACGGATAAAATTACCATCGTCTCTTGAGTGGGGTACATAAGCGCCTTTTTTTATCCCTCGGACTTTTAGCTCCTCAACTATATCTTTGGTCACTTCGCGAACAGATTTAATCCAAGGCCTGCCCTCTTCATCATAAACCACAAATACTCCTCCCTTAAGATCACAAGTTAGCGGCACTCCCCTTTTTACGGTTGACAAACTTCCATCCCGCTCAGTTGTACCCAATGCGGAAAAATACCCATACTCCAGCAAAATACAAGCTAATTGCATAATTACCTCCTTGATTAAATGATTCAAAAAGATCTGCTTTTAATTTGTGCTTTCCCAAATATGTAAGTTATTAAAAGACCTAGAGGCCAAATTAATTTTAAAAAACAATACTGCCACCCGGGTTTCCATTTGCGGAAATATTTAAGCATAGAGTCTCGGAAATATTTTTGCGCCCGGCCCCGTTTTACC
>CAYRJF010000130.1:0-1660 GCA_964424365.1 uncultured Gammaproteobacteria bacterium
TTCTGGGAGATACCAGGGACGATGCGGCCGGAGAGGCTTTTGACAAGGCGGCCCAACTTTTAGGAATCGGCTATCCCGGCGGTCCAGAGGTCTCTAAATACGCACGGAAATTTAAAGGAGAGACGGAGATAGAGTTCCCTAGGCCCATGATTCGCGAACCAAACTTTGATTTTTCTTTCTCTGGCCTAAAGACTTCAATTTTATATAAAATCAAAAAAGATCCCAAGTGGAAGAAAAAAATCGGAGAATATTGCCAGGCTTTTGAAGAGGCGATCGTGGATGTACTTGTGAGCAAAACCTTAAAAGCGGCGGAGAAATACGGGGTTAAAAACATAATGCTTGCCGGCGGAGTCTCGGCTAATACTGAGCTGCGCAGGCAACTCAAGAAAAGAGCTAGTAAACTAAAGAGCAAGCCCCGGGTTTTTATCCCTGATCTGAAATATACGACAGACAATGCCGTTATGATAGCTACGGCCGGCTACTTTCGCGCCCGGAAAAAAGATTTTACTTCCTGGGACAAGCTCAAAGCTGATCCAAATTTAGAATTGTAAGATGATTTTTGAGATTCTTTGGAATAATTTAGAGGGATAATTTACGTTTTTGTAGAAAATAAAAAAGCGTCTTCCGGGTAGAAAGCGCTTTTTTGTATGGAGAGTTTATTTTTTCTTTTTCTTCCCCTTTAATTTCGCCTCGGCTTTGTTTACAATCTGGGTGGTTTTGATGACTGTGGCCGGTATCAAGGAGATGCTGTCTATGCCACACTCGACCAGGAATTCATTGAAGTCCGGAAAGTCGCTGGGGGCTTGGCCGCAGATTCCCACTTTGGTTTTGGTCTTGCGAGCCACTTTGATCAAGTCTCTGATTAAAGTTTTGACTGACTCATTTTTTTCATTGGAGGCGCCCTCTACTTTTAGAGAGTTGCCGGCGTCTCGGTCAATTCCCAGGGTGAGCTGGGTGAGATCGTTGGAGCCAATAGAAAAGCCGTCAAATTCTTTTGCAAACTGCTCAGCTAAAATAATGTTAGTAGGAATTTCAGCCATTACATAAATTTCCAGATGATTTTTCCCCTGTTTGAGTCCGTTTTTGGCCATTATTTCTTTTACTTTTTTTCCTTCCTCAATGGTTCTACAGAAAGGAACCATTATCTTTAAGTTATTTAGCCCCAAATCTTCCCTTACTCTTTTTAGCGCGGCGCACTCCATTTCAAAAGCGGGTTTGAACTTGGGTGAGTAATATCGGCTAGCTCCTCTCCAGCCCAGCATGGGATTAGATTCTTTGGGTTCATATCCTTCACCGCCTAATAGATTAGCGTATTCATTGGATTTAAAATCAGAGAGTCTAACAATACAATCCTTAGGATAAACCGAGGAGGCGATTGTGGCCACGCCTTCGCTTAATTTTTGGATAAAGAATTCCTTTTTATCTTTAAATCCTTCGGTTACCTCATCAATTTCCTTTTTTAGCTTTTTATCTTTAAGTTTTTTATAATCCAGTAAAGCCAAGGGATGAACCTTGATGTGGTTGTTGATGATAAACTCTAAACGAGCCAGGCCGATTCCTTCATTGGGCACAAAAGAAGAGGGGAAAGCCAGATCCGGGGATCCCACATTCATCATCATTTTGGTCTTGGGCTTCCCGAGGTTTTTAATATTGTTTTTGG
>CAYRJF010000131.1:0-1633 GCA_964424365.1 uncultured Gammaproteobacteria bacterium
TAATTTTTCTTAATAATTAAATATTACCTTTCTCGCTGACGCGAGTCAGCAGGCCTGAATTAAACTTTTTCCAATTTAAGTATCCTGTCGATCCGAAAAATCCGTTCCGCTTGCCTGCTTAAGCAATACCCTTCCACCGAAGGAAACCTTTTTCCCATATACTCTCCTTCCCCCACGTGAAAAGGTTTGATTATTCTTTCCGACTTAGTATCATTGCTTTTCAGATAAACTATTTTGATTTTCTGTTTTTGAGAAACCGCCTCCTCGAGTATTTTAGTCTTCTCTTCCAAGGATAATTCCTTCTCCGAGATCTCGTATTGATGCCGGGTCAAAAATTTTACCACTCTCCAGTCCATCCAAATATGTCCGGGATTAATCCTTTTCTTAAGCACCAAGCCGTCCAAACTCACGCAACGGGACAGGGCCACATACATTTGCCCATGAGCGAAAGTGCCTCTGCCGATATCCAAAATCATTCGGGGAAAAGTTTTTCCTTGGGCCTTATGAATCGTAACCGCCCAGGCCAAACGCAAGGGGTATTGAGTAAAAGAGCCCACTGATTTGCTTTTTACCGCTCCGGAGTCTTGATCAAAATAAAAATTATACATATTCCAAGTATGGGGCAAGACCGACTCCACCGATCCATTCGGAAGCTCAACCAGGATCACACATTCTCCCTCCTCTTCGTCTTCTTCTACCTCAACCACCTTGGCAATCGTGCCGTTAACCCAGCGCCCCTGTTTGTCATTATTAACCAGCATCACTTGCGCCTCCGGTTTTAAAGACAATTCTTTCTCCGCGGGCAGATTCTTCTCTTCAAACTTTCCCGAAATCACCCCGGGGAAAAAATATTCTTCTCCTTCAAGACGAGCCAGCTGATAATTATTAATCTCCCGGGCCGCCTTGTTGGTCGGGGTAAGATGCACGTAAAACTGACCTTTCTCGGACTCAAAATCGGGACGCAGACAGAGACGATTGATTTCTTCTATCTCCGCTTCAGTGACAGAATTATTACGGATTTTATTTAAAAAATCAATAAAATAATCGTCTTTCTGTCGATAGATTTTCTCCAACTCCACCATTTTCAAATCAAAACCCTGCTCCTCGATTATTTTGGAATTAAAAAAATAAGGGCCGTTATAACTCTTTTCAAAAACTTTTCTCTCCGCCCCGGTTAAAACCGGCGGGAGCTGATACAGGTCCCCGATAAAAATCATCTGCACCCCACCGAAGGGCTGGTTTTTCTTTCCCCGGTTAAGACGCAAAAACTTATCTACATAATCCAAAAGGTCGGCTCTAACCATGGAAATCTCGTCAATCACAATCGTCTCCAATCGAGCGTAGATATTTTGCTTGTCTCCGGGACTGTACTTCTTTCTGACCTTGCTCCAAGTAATATCGGGCTTAAAACCGAAAAAGGAGTGAATGGTTTGACCGGCAATGTTCACAGCCGCTACTCCGGTGGGAGCGAGTACTACCATCTTTTTCCGGGAGTTTTGCCTCAAATAATTAAGCAGAGTAGACTTACCCGTCCCGGCCCGACCGGTGATAAACAAATTCTCGCCTTTACTTATTAAATCCAGGGCCTCCCGAAACTGATCATTTATTTCCAATTTAATTTTTTTCGACATAA
>CAYRJF010000132.1:0-1614 GCA_964424365.1 uncultured Gammaproteobacteria bacterium
GACTTCACGAGCTTCCTCTTCTATAACATCAGGTAGAATTTGCTCCACCCCCTTATCTTCTCCGGTTTGCAAAAACATATAAAGTCTATCAGGATCAGGCGCCCAGGTATAGGAAGCATAGACTTTCATTTGAGCCCCCATTTGCACGGCATCGGGATCATTGGGGTCAGTCTCTCTTTTACACCAAACCGTAATCTCCATTTCCTTGTTTCTCTTGGTCATCTCGAGCTGAATATAGCTGAGAAAAAAAGGGAAATAAGGAGCATGAAATCTCAGGCCTTCCTGAACATATTCTGCTCCCACTCGTTTTGGGTTTCCATGGCTGTCTTGGCCCCAAATAATTCTTCTTTCTCCCCACACCGTCAAGACACCAATCGTTGGAGGATCAGCGGGAATCTTTATAAAAAAATACTCCCAGACCGCCCAGATTAGAAGGGTTAAAACCGCCAAGACAAAAAACCAAACAGGCCAAAACCCTACCGCTTGGAAAAAACCGCCGACATAAAAGATACTGGCAACAAGGGAAATAAGCAGTGCAGAAAAACCAAAGTAAACGGTTATGCGATGTTTAAAAATAATGTTTACCAATGTAACCAGGCCAAAAATCACCAGGTTAAAAATAAAAACTCCCAGAATTTTGACAATAAAAACTTCTAGTGACATAATATTCCTCCTTTTTCAGTAATTTAAGTAAATCGGTTAAATCTATATTTTAAATTGTAATGAGCCAGCTAATTCATACCGACTGGGTGATTTGGATCACCAAACCACCCAATCAAGTATCAAATAAATATAACATATTTTTAAAAATAAGTCAATAGTTTTAAATAAAAAACCGGCGTAATTTTATCGCCGGCTTTAAAGCTAAAATTGTTTTACTCTTTTAAAAAACCGCCTATCTTGAGATAATGGGTAATCATCCAAGCGCTCTTGGGTCCAATCATCCTATAACGGGTCAATTTTTGAGCTCTGGCATCCTCAATCACCTGACTCAAAGTTACCCCCACCCCAAATTGCTTGGCAATCCACATCGGAATCCCGATTAATTGAGCCGCCTGCCTAAAAGGCAGCTCCAGGAGACTCTGTTTTTTTTGAGGCGGTATCTGCAGCCTCTTCTCTACAAGATCCAGTTTCTTTAACAGAACCTCCACTTGGTCTTCCAAGTTTAAGGGATGGATAAGCAATAAAGTTTCCAGCCTTTCTTCCAGACCTCTTACCTTTTTTTCCAATTCTCCAATGTCTTTATTTGCCATTTTAACCTCCTGTGTCGGGATTATTTAAAAAAGAGCTGTCTGTTTTCTTTTTCTTAACAAAAAATTTTTATTTTGGCAATAAAAAAGTCAAAAAAATTTCCCTTAAAGGGCTTGATTTTTTAGCGAAAATCAAGTAAGGTCACCGCATAATTGAAAAACCAAACTTAAAAGAAAGGAGGGTTTTATTTTTTTTATTTTTAATGTCCTTTAAAACCAAATTTAACTTGAAACTGAAAAAACGAAAGGAGAGTGCAGAAATGACTATTAACACAGTGAGTGCCGTGGACAATCTAGTGCCGGTTCGGAATATTTTGATCAGTGTTTCGGATAAAAGCGGTTTAGAGCTTTTTATTCTCACGCT
>CAYRJF010000133.1:0-1562 GCA_964424365.1 uncultured Gammaproteobacteria bacterium
CACCCCCTCTTAATCTCCCCCTCGGCCCTTTCGACAGGCTCAGGGCGGGCGAGGGGGAGAGACACACTTTTTGGCCTCGCGGGAATCTCTCGGGAGAAGACTCCCGCGTTTTAGTATTCCTTTTTTTCAATTCAATTTAGAATATCAAAGAAATTAACACCGACCCGGCATCTTGCTTGCTTCTCCTCCTCTTTAATATCCTTGTTAAAATTTTTACTCAGCAGAAAACCTGTGCTTAAGTTATAGGTATCCAGGAAATAAAACAAATTATTTAAATGACTCGCCTCTCCCCGGCTTTCATATTTTACTTCTATCGGCAAAATCTCGTTCTCTTCCTCCAATATAAAGTCCAATTCTTTTCCGTTTTTTGTTCTCCAAAATTTAACACTCGGGAAACCGTTTTTTACTAATTCTTGAAGTACATAAGTCTCCCAAATCTGCCCCTTATCCACCCTTTTTTGCAAATCCGAATAATTGTTTAAAAAATAATTCCTAACCCCGATATCCGAAAAATAATACTTGGGGGTTTTGGTTAACTCTTTATTTTTATTGGAGTGAAAAGGCTTCACCTCTTTTACTATATAAGTATCCTCTATCAAGGATAAATAGGACCGCACTGTCTTGTTGTGAATCCCCGCTTCTCTCGCCAGCCTGTCATAATTAATTAATTGTCCATTGTTTACCGCCAAAATTCCCACGATTTTTTTAAAGGCGGGAATGTTTTCGATATCGGAAAATATCATTATATCCTTTTCTATATATAAATCAAAAATGCTTTCGAGTAACTTTTTTTTGGTTTCATAATTATCGTTTAGAGCAACTTCCGGGTAACCGCCGAAGATCAAAAATTCACTTAAATATTTTTCCAGTAAACTCGGCAACTGAGCATCACTACTTTTTAATTTAGGTATATTTTTATAATAATCAAGCGCTTTCTTGTCTTGTTTAAAGATCAAAAATTCTTCGAAATCCAATGGATTGATCTCAAAAATAAATTTTCTACCGGCCAAACTTTCTTTTAAATTGTTCTTTATTGTCAGAGAAGATGATCCGGAGGCTATTATTTTAATATTTTTATAATGGTCATAAATATTTTTAAAAACATTGGCTAAATTCTGAGATCTTTGAAACTCATCCACAAAAACATAAAATCTATCCTTCTCTTCCGTGTATCCGTTTAAATACAAAAAATCCATAAATTTTTCCAAACTTTCTCCCTTTTCTAAATTGGCGGCCAAATCCATATCAAGAAATGCGGTATTCTGACCCTTTTTAACATCTTCCAACATTTTTTTCATTAAACTGGTTTTCCCCACTTGCCTGGCACCTGTCAAAATAATAATTTTATTATTTATTAGGTTTTCAAATAAAGTTTTGTAAATTTTTCTTTGAAAATACATAAGAATAAATTAACTAAATAATACTTTATTCTAATTTTACATCATAGTGTAAAAAAAGTCAAGACCTTTTTTATACATCTTTATAATTTTAATCAGGAAAAAATCCTATTATTATAATTATATCAAAAATACAAACATCTTTAAACTCTCAGTCTTTTTCCA
>CAYRJF010000134.1:0-452 GCA_964424365.1 uncultured Gammaproteobacteria bacterium
TATGGCTCCGGGTGTAAGCATTTTTAATACCGTAGCTTATAACAAGGACCGGCAAAACGCAGGGCAAACTTTTGATAAATATTATAACGGTTTTTGGTCCGGGACCTCTATGTCCGCGCCCATAGTAAGCGGCAGTTTGGCCCTAATCGAGGCAGCCAACCCGGAGCTTAACAGTGAACAAGTTAAGGAAATTTTACTGGATAATGCTGATAATATTGATAAGCTAAACCCCGACTATTTGGGAAAAGTCGGGGTGGGCAGGGTTAATGTAAAAAAAGGCGTATCCGCCGCTTTGAATTTATTAAATTCCAAAGAGCTTAATATTTTGGTTACACCTCACTCCCAACGAGGCTCTCAAGTAAGAATGATTGATTATAATAATGAGATTCAAAAAGAATTTACTGTTTTTCCCGATCTTGATAAGGGAGTTAATTTGGCCAGCGGAGATATAG
>CAYRJF010000134.1:552-1537 GCA_964424365.1 uncultured Gammaproteobacteria bacterium
ACGGAGACGGAAAAGACGAAATTATTACCGGAGCCGGCCCGGGCGGAGGACCTCACGTCCGGATTTTTAATAGTCAAGCCCAACTAGTAGGACAATTTTTTGCTTACAATCCCAACTTTAGAGGAGGAGTTAATCTGGCCAGCGGAGATATAGACGGAGACGGAAAAGACGAAATTATTACCGGAGCCGGCCCGGGCGGAGGACCTCATGTCCGAGTTTTTGATAATAATTTTGATTTAGAAGCGCAATTTTTTGCCTTCCGGAATGATTTTCAAGGCGGGGTTAATCTGGCCTGCGGTAATGTTGATGGCGGTTTAACTCGGAACAAAGAAGAAATAATAGTCTCTCCCCAGACCAAGGGAGGCCCTCAAGTTAGAATCTTCAATAATTTCTCCCAAGTTTTAAATCAATTTTTTGTCTATAAAGAATCTTTCCGCGGAGGTGTAAATCTGGGAACCGGTGATATTAACAAAGACGGTTGGGACGAAATTATTACCGGCGCCGGCCCTGGCGGAGGACCTCATGTCCGGATTTTTAATTTTCAGGGGGATATAATTAATTCTTTCTATTCCTATGATCGAGAATTTTCCGGGGGAGTCAAGGCGGAAATTGTTAAGGTGAGATAGCTGTTAGCTTTGGGGAAAATAAGTATAAAAAGTGAAATAAGTAAAATAAGTATAAAAAGCAAAATAATCTTAAATAAAAAATTATGAGTGAGAAAGTTATTTTTGATAAAAAAAATATTTTAGTAATCGGCGGGGCCGGATTTATCGGTTCTCATCTTTGTGATGAGCTTTTAAAGGAGAATAAAGTAATTTGCCTGGATAATTTTTCCACCGGCACAGAATCCAATATTGACCACCTTTTGGCTAATCCGGATTTCGCCTTTTTAAAGCATGACATTAATAAGCCCATTAATTTGGAAGATTTGAGAGAGTTACAGAAGTTTAAAATTCAATTTCAAGGCATTCAAGAGGTTTATTAT
>CAYRJF010000135.1:0-1530 GCA_964424365.1 uncultured Gammaproteobacteria bacterium
CAATGATATTGATTAATTATAACTAAACCGTTTAAAACGAAAGCGTAAACCGTAAATGGTAAACAGTAAATCGTGATTGTTATAATGATTGAAGCCGGTTTACGGTTTACGATTTACGACCCCTTTAAACCCTTCTCGGTTTTCTGGGACGACAACCATTGTGCGGAATCGGAGTGGTGTCTTTAATTGAATCTATAAAAATACCTTGAGCATTTAAAGTCCGGATAGCTGATTCTCTGCCCATGCCCACGCCTTTAACAAAGACGCTGGCGTTCTTAAAGCCATAATCCTGTTTAGCTTTCAAACAGGCGATCTTGGTAATAATCTGAGCGGCATAAGGGGTTGATTTTTTCGGCCCCTTAAAACCGGCTACTCCGGCGCTGGCCCAGGAAATTATTTCGCCTTTTTCATCCGCAAAAGTTACAATAGTATTATTATAGGTGGCTTTAATGTAAATCTTGCCTGACTCTACTTTACCTCTAACCTTTTTCTTCTTTTTCTTTTTAACAACTTTTTTACTTTTTCGAGCGTCTTTTTCGGTCTTTTTCTTCTCCAACTTTTTCTTAATATCCTCGGGCAAATCATCGTCTTCGCTGGCAAAATCTTTTTCCTCACTATCGGTGTTTGAACTTTCTTCCGAAGAAGAAACTTCCTTGGTTTTTTCTTCCGGAGCACTTACCTCTCCCTCTTCTTTAGTTTCTTTTTCCTCTTTTTTCTCTTCCGCTTTGGCGTCTTTTTGTTCTTCACTTGATTGTGTCTTTTTATTTTCTTCTGACATACAAAATTATTTGATTATTGAACTTTTAAATTTGATGCTTACGGATAAATTTTTTGTTTATCTGTTCCGGGATCTGGCGGTTTTCCGGTTAACTCGGGTTATTTGACCTCTGACCGGCAAGCCCTTGGAATGCCTGTCTCCCCGATAAGAACTGATTTCTTTTAAACGCTTAATATTTCCCTTAACTTCTCGGCGCAAATCACCTTCCACCAAATATCCTTTTTCGATAACTTCTCTTAATTGGTTAATTTCTTTCTCTTCCAAGTCCTTAACTCTCTTATTTTTATCCACTCCGGCCTTATCTAAAATTTTGCCCGCCAAAGACCTGCCAATACCAAAAATATAGGTCAAAGAAATTTCCGCTCTTTTGTCATCCGGGATTGTAGTCCCCGCTATTCTTACTGCCATAAAATTTATTAATTTCTAAGCACTAATTTCGAAATCCTAAACAAATTTTAAATTCCAATTGCAACCCTTCTTCTTTTCTCCCCCTTACCTGTCCTGAATGCCATTGAAGGAACAAGGGGAGATTAAGTGGGGGTTATCCGATTATAATTTAGTGCTTGTTTAGAAATTAGAATTTATAATTTAGAAATTTTCGGAAAAATTATAAATAATTATGAATAATTTTAAATAATAACTGTGCTTTATGAAAAATTCAACAAAACACAAGACATTTATCCTTGTCTCTGTTTATGTCTGGGGTTTTTGCAAATCACCCTGACCCTGCCGTTTCGTCTAACTACCTTACA